>JBDRSA010000106.1:0-3250 GCA_043825275.1 Candidatus Omnitrophota bacterium | reverse complement strand
AGCGGGAGCGGATCGAGCTTCTCCATCAGCGGCCCGAGAGGGTTCTTGATGACGCTGCCGCTGCTTTTATACCAGAGGTTCGGTATGGTAAATTCGGTCCGGCGTTTCTCGAGAGCGTCAACAAGCTCGACAAGCGGCTGTTCTCCTTCGCCGACAACGAGGAAATCGACGAAATCGTTGGCGATCACCTCATCGGGGACAAGGGTCGCGTGAATGCCTCCGAAAACGGTCTGAATGTTCATCGAGGATTTGATCGCGCGCGCGATGCCGCATGCCCAGGGATAGTTGCCGGTGTAAACCGAGAACGCGACGAGGTCGGGCTTTGACTCCAGAATGGCGGTGAGGACCCTATTTCTCTGATTGAATAGTTTTTCGAGAAAAGGTATATGAAGGACGTTGTCTTCGGGGCCGAAGATCCCCGGATCGTAGGCGAGAGCGGTTGTATGGCCTCGCGCTTTCAGCATGCTCGAAAGATATTCAATGCCCAGGTGCTCGCGGCCGATATGCACAAAAGTGATTTTCATAACATTTATCCTGGAACCAGGTAATCGTCGTCCGTCGTCCGTATCCCGTCGCCCGTGACCCGTCTTCAGTCGTCCGTCGTCCGAACTTCATTGCTTTGGAGCTAAGAAATTGTTACTGAAGTTATTTATTTCGGTATACGGAATACGGAAGACGGTATACGGAATCGTAGTCAGTTCTCACGGTATACGGAATACGGAAGACGGTATACGGAATCATAGTCAATTTTCACGGTATACGGAAGACGGTATACGGAATCACGGTTTGAACTTCGCCAGTTTACGGTAAAAATCGAGCCGCCGCTTATCCTCATGGTAGGCGACGAATTTTTTATCCTCTTTTGAGACGCGTTCTTGACCAAAGACCATCTCGATATATCCCAGGAATTTTCTTTTGAATTCGGTGAACGATCTGACCTTAAGAGCCGCTTTGATGAGGAACGCGGGACGAGAGTGGAATTGAACATACGCCCACTTCGCGAGATCGTCAAGCTCTTCGTTCGTGAGTTCCGTCCAGGGGCGGGGGAGAGGGCGATCGGTCTCGTTCCCCAGGATCCATTCTCTCCAGTAGTCCTTTCCTTCCTTTTTGACCATCTGTTTCCAGAGCGGCGTAAGCGGCTTCGCGAGGCATTTCGAGAACTGTACGTAATCAAGATTCAATGATTGGGCGAAGCGTACCGTTTGCTTTACCGAATGCCTGGTCTCTCCCGGCGCGCCGACAAGGAAGAACCCGAGCGCTTTCATGTCGAGGGTCTTTGTGGCCCTGACGGTTGTCCGTATCTGATCGAGCGTGATACCTTTATTCACCCGGTCGAGCGTCTCCTGAGATCCCGATTCTATGCCGTAATAGATCCTTCCGCATCCGGCATCCCTCATCTCACGCAAAAGTTCCTCGTCCACATCGATCCGCGAGCGGCAGGCCCAGAGGATATCGAGCTTCCGCTCTCTGATCAGCCGGCATATGTCGATCGTCCGTTTTTTTATGGCGGTGAAGTCATAATCGAAGAAGTCGATCTCACGGATACCGTATTTGTCGTAGCACTCTTCTATTTCGTTCATGACCGTTTCGGGAGAACGGGGGTTATACGCGGTCCTGCCGGCTTCGCAAAAACCGCAGCCGTACGGGCAGCCGAGGCTCGTGACCATGACGGTGAAGTTCTTCCGTTCGGTCGGGAACTCGGCATAGAGATCGTTCGGCAGAAGGTCCCGCGCCGGGTTCGGGAACTTCTCGAAATCGACCGGTTGCGGCGGGTTCAGCTTGATCTCGTCGTTTTCTTTATAGACGAGGCCGACAACGTCTGAAAGCTTACGTTTTCCCTCGAGCGCCTCAAGAAGCTGTGGGACTGTATCGAGCGCGTGCTCAATGACGCCATAATCTATTTCAGGGTGGCTGACAGATTCTTTCGGGTAGACGCGGAGGTTGTATCCTCCGACAACGACCGGAATATTCAGGCGCGCTTTCAGGTAACGTATCCACTCGAGGGTGTCGGGAAACATGTAGGTCGTCATCATGAACCCCATAATGTCCGGCTTGAACGCTTTCAAGCGCTCCAGGACCTCATCCATTGAAAGGTTGAGCGTGCGCGCGTCGATCAACGTTACCTCGTGTCCGGCCTTGCGGGCTATCGAGGCGGCCCAGGACATGCTCAGCGGCGGGAAGAGGCCGAAATATTTCTGAACGATCCGGAGGTTCTCTTCGTGGACCTTATATTTGAAAGGATTAAAGACGAACGCTATTCTCATCGGGAGCTCGCGAGGATCATCTTCCTGACGTATTTATAAACTTCTCCCGCGCTTATATTCTTGAGACAGACGCCGGAGAGGCAGGGAGAATTTCTGTGGTTAAAGACGTTGACGCAGGGACTGCAGACAAGGTTCGGCGCGACGGCCTCCCGGCCGGGCCCGGTCGAACCGTAGAGAAACGGCGTCTCCGGGCCGAAGAGGATCACGGAACGCACCGATGTCAGCGTTGAGAAATGGGCCGGCCCGCTGTCATTCGTTACGAGGACGTCGGCAACGGCGTACAACGTAAGGAGTTCGCGAAATGTCGTTGATCCGGCAAGCGAAACAGCGTTGTTGATCTTTGAAGCGATCGCGTCGGCGCGCGGCTTCTCTTTTTCGGCGCCCGTGATGATGATCGTTGCCTCCGGGAAATCTTTCCGGATCAGCGCGCCAAGCCCAATGAAATTATCTTCGGGCCATTTGCGAATGGGCAGCAAGTCGCTTGAGTTCGGATTGAGGATAACGACAGGTTTGCGCGCCGGGGATCTCTTGAGTGATTCGATCTTTTCGGTACAAGCGATCGTTTCGTTTTCGGACGGAGTAAACGCGGCTGTTTCACAGGCCGGATCGGGAATATCGAAATGCAAAGGCGTATTTGTATCAGGCGGCTTATGGAGGAGCGCTTCTACAAGGCTCGCGAAATAGACCTTCGCGTGAAGATAGGGGTTGTACAACAATTTGTGGGTGAAGAGGTCCCCGCGGTACGGCCCTTCGCAGGTAAACAGGTGCAGCCCGACCCTCTTCGCGGCGCCGGACAGGTACGCGAGGATGGCCGAACCTCTCGAGAAGAATTCCATGTCGATCGCCGCGTCGATCTTCTCTCCGCGCATTCTCGAGACCGCGCTGAATGCTGTTGTAACGAGCGAGACCGCAGACGTTGGATCGATCTCGATGACGTTGGATGCCGGTACGATATCGAGAAGGTCGATGACGGGCCGGTTCTCTTT
>JBDRSA010000105.1:0-3746 GCA_043825275.1 Candidatus Omnitrophota bacterium | reverse complement strand
GATGCGGGTACTGGGGCCCGAATTATGTTCGTGTGTTTGACAGCTTAAAAAATAGCAAAGTCCAGTATTGCTGCGATCTGGAAGCGAAGAACCTTTCGAAGATCAAGAAGATCTGCCCTTCGGCAAAAATGGAAAGATCGTACAAAAAGATCGCTACATCCTCCGATGTCGACGCGGTTGTTATCGCGACGCCGCTCGATAAGCATTATGAGATCGCAAAACATTTTCTTAGCCACAAAAAGCATGTTTTGATCGAAAAACCTTTCACTCCTACGGTCAAGGAGGGGATGGAACTTGTTGAGATCGCGGAAAAGAACAAGCTTACGCTTATGGTAGGACATGTGTATGAATACAATCCGGGGATCCAGGAACTGAAGGAGCTCATCAGAAAGAAGAAGCTTGGGAATGTCTATTATATCCACGCGAAGAGGATCGGCCTGGGGCCGATCAGAAAATACGCGAGCGCCCTCTGGGACCTGGCGACCCACGACATCTCTGTAGCGCTCTATCTTCTGGATGAACTTCCCGAAAAAGTTACCGCTGTCGGAGGGTCGTACATTCAGAGCAAAGTGCAGGATATGGTTTTTGTAAGCATGAAATTCCCGTCAAAAATCATTTTTAATGTTTACGCGAGCTGGATAGCGCCGGAAAAAATCCGAACGATAAGCGTGATCGGCTCAAGGGCGATGGTTGTGTTTGACGATGTAAATAAATCAGAGACCCTGAAAATTTATGACCGTCAGATCGAGAAAGCGCTGCTTGACAGTACGCCGGAATACAGTGATCATCAGCTTGTGGTGAATATGGGGGACATTCATATCCCCCGCATCGAACAGTCAGAGCCGCTCAAGACCCAGGCGGAACATTTTCTTGAATGCATCGAAAAAAAGAGAAATCCGCTTACTGACGGCGAAAGCAGCTTAAAAGTAGTCAAGGTCTTGGAAGCCGCGGAGAGATCATTAAAAACAGGGAGAGCGGTGAAATGCCGATAAAAGATACGATACTCGGAGATAACGTAAAGATCCCCCAGCCGGACCTCGTCAATCTCTATGGGTGCGAGATCGGGAACGATTGTCTGATCGGCCCGTTCGTGGAGATCCAGAACGATGTAACGATAGGCCCGAGGACGAGAGTCCAGTCCCATTCGTTCATCTGCTCAAAAGTGCGGATCGGCGGAGATGTTTTTATCGCTCATGGCGTAATGTTCATTAACGACAAACAACCGGTTCATCGGGACCCGAACCTTTGGAAAGAGACGGTTGTGAAGGACGGAGCCGTTATCGGAAGTAACGCGACGATCCTTCCGTGCACGATCGGAGAGAACGCCCTGGTCGGCGCCGGGGCGGTGGTTACCGAGGATGTGCCGCCCGGAGCGATCGTGGCCGGGAATCCGGCGCGTGTTATAGGAGGACGAAAAAAAGAATGAGCGGCGAAATGAGTAAAATTCTCGCGTTATTCCCGGCTTTTAATGAGGAAAAAAAGATCGGCAAAGCCATTTCAAGTATTCCTGAAGGCGTCGTCTCGGAAATTGTAGTGGTTGATGACGGATCGACTGACGAGACAGCGCGTGTAGCGCGGGAAACCGGCGCCACGGTAGTCGCGAACGCGACGCGCCTCGGCGTCGGAAGTTCAATACGGAAAGGGATCGACTACGCGAGAAAGAACGGTTTTTCGATCATAGTTATTCTCGCGGGAAACGGCAAAGATGACGGAAGACAGATCCCTCTTCTGACGAAGCAGATTTCCGACAACGGATACGACTTTGTCCAGGGATCTCGCTATCTTAAGGGCGGACATTTCGGCCGAATGCCTCTGTATCGGCAAGTCGCGACAAGGTATATTCACCCTCTCCTGCTTTCATTTGTGTCGGGGAAAAGGATAACCGACAGCACAAACGGATTTCGGGCCATCAGACTGAGAATTTTTGACGATACAAGGATAGATAAGGACCAGCGGTGGCTGGATAATTATGAGCTTGAAGTGTATCTTCTCTATAAAGTTATAAAGCTTGGATATAAGGTCACCGAAGCCCCTGTTTCAAAAATATACCCGCCAAAATCCCTCGGCTACACAAAAATGAAACCTATCACAGGATGGTGGAGTATACTGAGGCCAATATTCTTGCTCTGGTTAGGGATAAAAAAATAGCCCCGAAGAGACAGGGTGTGTGCGATCACGCAAAAATAGGATACGAAAAGAATGAAAGTTCCCTTTATTGATCTGCGCCGGCAGTATTCTTTAATGGGGTATCCCCCCAAAAAATTATTGGCATCCCTAAGCGAGGTCGCGTATTTCCGGATCCTTCCGGCCATTATCGCGAGTGAAGAAAAAGATCTCCGTCGAGAAAAAGCGCTTACAGCAACCGTCGGATCGTAAAACAGTATATGAAAAGATTGATACTCCCTATCATCCTGCTCGCGGGGTTCGTTCTTCGAGTTTGGGGGATCGACGCCGATCTTCCGCACCCGTATTACGGCGATGAATCGTACCTGATCTATCATACGCTGAAGTTCGGCTCCGGAGATCTGAACCCTCACTGGTTTACATGGCCGACGTTGTTCCAGTATTCTCTTTTCTTTCTCTACGGCCTCTACTTTGTCGCTGGAAAGTTGATCGGAACATTTGACTCCTCAGCCGATTTTCTGTACCAATATCTGAAGGACCCGACCGCGATCTTCCTTATCGCGCGGGCATTTTCTGTGTTGTTAGGAACCGTGACTCTCGGTGCCTTGTATTACCTTGGGAGAGTAATATACGGCAGGAGAGTCGGTTATCTGGCCGCGGGGATCCTCGCGGTCGTTCCCCTGCATGTCAGCTATTCACATTTCGCGGTTACGGACGGCCCGATGACATTCATGCTTATTACAGCGAGTATTTTTATCGTTCGGTTTTTCAAAAAAGGCACGGCTTTTTCATACGGCCTGGCAGGATTCTTCATCGGGCTTGCTACCGCTACCAAATATCCGGCGTTCATTCTTGTTGTGAGCGCGGCTACGGCTCATTTTTTGAGAATAAGGGGGGAACGGGCCCCTCTTTTTAAAGTGATCTTCGACAAACGGGTTATCTCGCTCGCTATTTTTTTAGTGTTAGGATTTTTTATCGGTTGCCCGTTCGCCTTTTTAGACTATTCGAATTTTCTTTCGGGGATGAGGGCGGAATATGCCGGCCAGAGAATGGGATGGTTCGGTTGGGAGGAAGCCAATTCGTATGTGTATCACATAACGAATACGCTGAGAAACGCTCTTGGAGCGCCTCTTTTGATCGTTTCGATCGCCGGACTGATACGAGCTGTGCTGAGGCGCACGAAAGAAGAAACGATCTTTTTGCCGCTCGTTTTCGGTTATTATTTTATTCTCTGTCGATCATTCAACACCTATGACCGGTTCATGCTCCCTCTGGTCCCGTTCCTGGCGCTGTTCGCTTCGAAACTCTTTTTTGAGATACGGGACAGGGCTGTTTCCGGATCCAGGACGGCAGGCTACGCGTCATACATATTTTTGATCGCTATCCTGGCTGTGCCGGCGAGCCGCAGTATCGAGGCCGATAAACGTCTTACCCTACCGAGTACACGAACGCTGGCAAATAGGTGGGTAGAGGACAATATCCCCCAGGGAAGCAGGCTCCTTATAAACGAATTCGGCCCCCCTCTTCTGGAGTCTCCCGATCAGATCAGGGATCAATTTCTCCAAAAGGCGGATGACGCACAACTGCACAAGTATTACGCTAAGAGAGGTATATTCTACCGG
>JBDRSA010000104.1:0-9944 GCA_043825275.1 Candidatus Omnitrophota bacterium | reverse complement strand
GGCCATACCGAACTCATCGCTTGAGATATTAGTTAGGTTCTTCAGCGTATCGAAATAGAGCTATACCTTCGCGATCGTTCCGTCAGGCATAACAACGCCGCCGTGGGAGGTCCCCGTTTGAATACTGATCTTGCTGATGCCGACAAGCCCTTTACGCAGCTTCTTTTTATACCCTTCCATATACGCCCGCAATTCTTCGGGTGTTGAATTTTTCTTACCAACTTCACCGATCTCGCCGCCGACCGAGATCTCGACTCCCCGGGGTTGGTTTCTGCGGATAAACTGCGTCAGCTTCGCGCATACACCGTAGTTGAATTCCTGCTGCTTGTTGATGGTCCGTTTCGAAAGATCGACAAGGGTCGAAGAATCAATATCGATGTTATAAAAACCCGCTTCGATGGCCTGAAGAATGAGCGTCTTGATCCCTTCGATCTCTTTGTCCGGATCATTCTTGAAATTCTTAGCGTTGACCTGGAAATGGTCTCCCTGAATAAAAACCGGCCCCGACCAACCTTCTTTTACCGCCGCCGCGATACAGCAAGCGGTAAATTCTACCGGTGGCTGGCTGGTGTATCCCATCTCTGACTTCGCGATCTCGAAGATAAATGCGCCGGTGTTATTTCTCTGAGCGACCCGAAAAATAGCCTTTGCCAGATCGTACGTCAGCGTACGCAAATTTATCGCCGGTACCGTAAATGTGGGAGGACATTCCCCTCTCCCCCGCGCCATATAAAGCTCGTGAATACTGGCGGGGTAGATCCCTTTATCGTAGGCGATCTTTAATATCTTCTTTAAAACGCTCTCTTTTTTCCCGATATCATCATTCATCACGACATCGAGGATCAAGTTATCCATATCTATTGGTTTTCTTCCCATGGCGCGCATTCTCCTATTTTTTATTTTTACTCTACGCTTCCCATTACCTATGAGCTATCAGTAGGGGCGGTTCGCGAACCGCCCCTACTCAACAATACCATCTCCCCTCGCTATAAGCTACTACGTGCCAAGCTCCCAACTGTTCAGATATTTCTTCTGTTCCCGCGTTAAAGAATCGATTTTCACACCGATCGTTCTTAATTTTATCTTCGCTATCTCCCGATCGATAGGGGAAGGTACTTTATATACCATATTCTCCATCGTAGTAAAATTCTTCGCTATATGCTCGGCTGAGAGCGCCTGATTGGCGAAACTCATATCCATGACGCTCGACGGATGCCCTTCCGCCGCCGTCAGATTAATAAGCCTTCCGTCGCCGAGCAGGTAGATGCGCTTTCCGTTCTTGAGCATGTATTCTTCCGTAAAGTCCCTGACGATGCGCTGCCTCTTGGACAATTGCTTAAGCGCCGGAATATCGACCTCAACGTTGAAATGTCCCGAATTACAGACGATCGCGCCGTCCTTCATCCGTTTGAAATGCTCTTCACGGATCACGTGTATGTCCCCGGTAACGGTTACGAAGACATCGCCGACCCTGCTGGCATGATTCAATGTGGTGACATTGAATCCGTCCATAACAGCCTCGAGCGCCCTGAGCGGGTCTACTTCGATAACGTACACGTTCGACCCCATTCCCCGCGCTCTCATGGCGAGCCCTTTGCCGCACCAGCCGTAGCCGCAGACGACAAAATTCGCGCCCGCGAGAAGCATATTGGTCGAGCGGAGGATCCCGTCGATCGACGACTGACCGGTCCCGTACCTGTTATCAAAGAAATGTTTCGTATCCGCGTCGTTCACGGCGATGATCGGATAGAGAAGAAGCCCCATATTCTCCAGGCTCTTCAGCCGTATAACGCCGGTCGTCGTCTCTTCCGTGCCGGCGAGTATCTCGCTCACCAACCGCCTGCGTTCCTTATGTATGACCGAAACAAGATCGGCTCCGTCGTCCATGGTGATATTCGGTTTCTGGTCAAGCACGGCATTGATGTGCCGATAATATTTCTTATTATCCTCCCCTCTTATCGCGAACGTGCTGATCTTGTTGTGGACGACCAGTGACGCGGCGGCCTCGTCCTGCGTACTCAGAGGGTTTGAAGCGCAGAGCATAACACTCGCCCCGCCCTCTTTCAGCGCTATCATAAGGTTCGCGGTCTCTGTCGTTACATGCAGACAGCACGATATGCGAAGACCGGCGAGAGGTTTTTCCTTTCTGAAGCGCTCCCTGATAAGATTGATGACATGCATCTGCCTGCCGGCCCAATCGATCCTGAGCTTTCCTTTTTCGGCAAGCTTCTTGCTTTTAATGTCTGACGGTACGTTCGGCATCGTATTGTTTCCTCCTTCGATCCAAGCTTTCTCTTTATCGATAATGGTATTACGCTCCTCTTTTGAGCGTATTGACCTTGTCGGTCTGTTCCCAGCTGAATTTCTTGCGTCCAAAATGCCCGTACGAGGCGGTTTCCCGATAGACCGGCTTCTTCAGATCCAAGGTCCTGATGATCCCCTGCGGGGTAAGATCGAAATTCTGCCTGACGAGCTTTTCGATCTTCGCTTCCGGGATTGTGGCGGTTCCTTCGGTATCAACAAGTACCGATACCGGCTCCTTTACTCCGATAACGTACGCGAGCTGGATCATACATTTTTCCGCCAGGCCTGCCGCGACGATATTTTTCGCCACATAGCGCGCCATATAGGAAGCCGACCGATCGACCTTGGACGGATCTTTTCCGGAATACGCGCCGCCGCCGTGAGCGACCACGCCGCCGTACGTATCAACGATGATCTTCCTTCCGGTCATTCCGGTATCCGACTGCGGCCCCCCCACGACGAATTTTCCGGTTTCGTTCACGAAATATTTCGTCTTTGTATCGATCCATCGTTTCAGGACAGGTTTCATTATTACATCGACGATCTCCTGTCGCGCTTTCTTCGTTATCTTCCTACCGGTTGAATCGAGGATATCCTCGGTATGCTGTGAAGCGATGACGGCCGAGGTAACGCGAAGCGGCTTGCCTGATTCTGAATATTCAAGCGTAACCTGGCTCTTTCCGTCAGGTCCGAGATAATCCAGGATGCCTTTCTTCCGCACCGTCGCCAACCGCAGCGCCAATTGATGCGCGAGCGTAATAGGCAGCGGCATCAACTCGGGCGTCTCCTTGCAGGCATATCCGAACATCATCCCCTGATCGCCGGCGCCGCCGGTGTCTACTCCCTGCGAAATATCGGGGCTCTGCGTATGGATCGCGTTCAAGATCGCGCACGTATGATGATCGAATCCGTATTTCGGATGTGTGTAACCGATATCCTTTAGAACCGACCTGGCGAGCTTGTGGATATCCACATATCCTTTTGTCGTGATCTCACCGCCGATGATAATAAGTCCCATGGTAACAAACGTTTCGCAGGCAACTCTTCCGTGCGGATCCTGCCTTAAGACCTCGTCCAAAACCGCGTCGGACATCTGGTCGCATACTTTATCGGGATGCCCTTCGGTTACACTTTCTGAGGTAAAAAGATGCTTTCTGTTCATGGCTCCTCCGTTTGTGTTACTCCGAATACTTCTTGTCAGCTTCTCTGTAGGACTCGATACTTCCGATATCGAACCAGTCCTCCGAAAAAACAAAACCGAACACCGCCCCGTTGTCCTGTATCCATTTAATAAAGCTTCCGGGAGTGTCCATGGTGTTGCCGCTGGTGATATAATCATCCAAAAGACGCAGCTTTCCGCCGGGAAAATAGTAAACGCAGGTGGATACCAGCGTCGTCTTCGGATCATTCGGTTTTTCTTCGAATCCGATCGTTGTTCCGGTCGATCTATCGATCTGCACGACGCCGTACTTTTTTGCCAGTTCTCTATCCTTTACGTCATACAGCGCGATCGTAACCCCGTCTGAATGCGACCGTCCGAATTTCAGGAACTCTTCCATGTCGAATTCGAAAATATTATCTCCGGCGATCACCAGAAGCTCATCGTCGACGCCTTTTATTTCGGCAAAAAACCTCAGGTCGCCGATCGCTCCCCGTTTATTGTCGTCCGAAGTCGTTCGGTCATTGATCACCGTAACCGGAACCTTCCGCTCTATAGATCCGCTCCAGCTCTCAAAATCTTTACAGAACCGATCGTTCGTAATAACACACACCTCGTCAATATCGCCGATGCCGTCAAGCCGGTCGACGATCCTGTCGATGATCGCTCTTCCTCCCACCGGTAAAAGCGGTTTCGGCGTATTCAGGGTCAACGGCCGCAGCCTTACGGCGTAACCGGCGGCAAGTATAAGAACTCTCATTGCCGAGAGCCCTTTCCGAGTTCACGCTTCAAATAATCGATCCTGGCGACCGGGGTCGGGTCCTGTCCGTAAAGAAGCGCGAGATAAAAACTCGTATAATCGCCGATATGAACGAGCGAGAAGATCCTTGGTAACAGCGAGGATCCGACCGAGGTAAGTTCGATCGTCGCGGCGCCGCTATCCTTAAGGATCCGCGCGGAGACTTCGAACCTCTTTTTGATCCGTGGATGGTCGCCGCTGTCGCGCAGAAAGACCGCCGTCCATTTCCCCAGGAGACGCGGCGGATTTTCCCATCCGACGATCTCATTGTGATTCATTTCCGGGAGAACATGGCTTGAGGAAAGCGCTTTTGAGTTTTCACTGAGCTGCCCGCGCCAACGTGTCGCGACCGCGTCAAAATGATCCTGGCCGCTGTAGAAAACGGGGAATTTTCCGAAAAGCAGCATCGCGATCTTCTTCGCTATGTTCCGGCTTGCCGGAACAGCGCTTCCCACTTTTTTGTTCCTCAAGACACGCAGCAGATCAGCTGTCTCATCGACAAAACGGCCCTGTTTGCCGCAAACCTTAAGTTTCTCGAGCAGGACCAGCGCCGGAAAGAACGAATACGCCAAAGCGCATCTCGGCGGCAGCCCGCCCGGAATGGTTACAAACGGAACCTTGAACTTTTTTGCGAGATCAGCAAGAATACCGCCCGAAGTTACCGCGATAATCCTGGCTTTCTTTTTCACCGCCTGCCGGAAAGCGCTCAACGTTTCTTCGGTGTTGCCCGAATAGCTGGAAACGATGACCAGAGTTTTCGACGACACAAATCCGGGAAGTGTATAATGCCTGTTGACAAAGATCGGGATACGCGACTGTTCGTTCAAATATGACCTGATCAGATCCGCCCCGATGGCCGATCCGCCCAACCCCGCGAATACGATCCCGCTCGATCCGGATGCGTAGACCCGAGGTATCGAGCACGAGTGCCCGATATCCTTCGCTTCCAGTATCTGATCGGAAAACGAGTCCAGGAGACTTTTCATGTCTGACCTGTCAAACCGTTCGATCGTGGCCGTTGAATCAAGATCTCTCATATTATCCCAGCTCGATCGCCATATCAGGAACGATCTCCTGGATCTTCCTTCGGGCGAACAATTCAACTTCGGCTCCGGTTGAAAACTCGAGAGACTTCTCGGCGATCTCTCTCGCCTGCTGCATCGTAACAGCTCGTATAACCCTCTTCACTTCGGGAACCGCGATCGGAGACATACTGAACTCATCCAGCCCCAAGCCCAGCAATATAGGCGTCATCGTGATATCGCTCGCCATCTCACCGCACATGCCGACCCAGACGCCGGCCTTATGGCCGTTATCAATAACGCGCTTGATAAGACGAAGGACCGCCGGGTGCGACGGTTCATACAGGTACGCTATCTTCTCATTTACCCTGTCAACCGCGAGCAGGTACTGTATAAGATCGTTCGTTCCGATCGAGAAAAATTTCACTTCTTTAGCGAGAACATCGCTGATCAGGGCCGCCGACGGCACCTCGATCATCACGCCGATATCCATAGTCTCATTGAACGGTATCGATTTCCCTCTCAGTTCTTTTCTTACTTCGTCAAGAATGCGGTTCGCCTCTCTGAGCTCTTCCACGCCGGATATCATTGGATACATCACTTTAATATCTCCGTACGCCGAGGCCCGCAGGATCGCGCGCAGTTGGACCTTAAAAATATCGGGCTTCGCGAGACAGAATCGTATCGCCCGCCATCCCAAGAACGGGTTCATCTCTTTTGCGACCTCAAACTGCGAAAGAAACTTATCTCCGCCGAGATCAAGCGTTCGTATTACGACCGGATTCGGTTTAACACCCTCAACCGCGGACCGGTACGCTTTTAACTGTTCTTCTTCCGTCGGGAGCGTTCTCCGGTTCATAAAAAGATATTCCGTGCGGTAGAGCCCGACCCCGGCGGCGCCGTGGTTAAGGACGGATGGAAGGTCGTCCGGCAATTCGATATTCGCCGCGAGCACAATGCTCTTTCCGTCCAGTGTCTGACACGGAAGATCCCGCAACTCCAGGAGGTGGTGCTCGAACACCTCGAGCTGCTTCTTCTCCTGAGTATACTTCTTGAGGGTTCTCTCGGTCGGATGAACGATCACCGTTCCGTGAGTCCCGTCAACGATCATCGTATCGTTGGATTTAACTTGGGAGGTTATGATCTCGAGCCCTACGACGGCGGGTATCTCGAGCGACTTCGCCATGATCGCGGTGTGTGACGTTCTGCCGCCGATATCCGTAACGAACGCGGTCACATTCTGCTTGTGCATCGTAGCCGTATCGGATGGTGACAGATCGTACGCGACAACCATTGCTTTCTGTTTCAGATCACGCAGCGTATCGCGTTTTGCTCCTATCAAATTCCGCAGGACCCGCTTGCCGACATCGTTTATATCGCTGATCCGCTCTCTCAGATACTCATCGTCCATCTCGGAGAAGATCCGGATATACCGCTTCAGTACGTCCTGAAAAACATACTCGATGCAGATCATATCCTCTCGCAGCTTGGAGACCACATCCTCGATGAGCATGCTGTCTTCGATAACCAAAAGATGGGCGCTGAATATCTGCGCGTGCTCGATGCCGATCTCCTTGGAGATCCGCCTTTTGATCTCCACGATCTCTTCCTTCGTCTTTTTGAGGGCGTTCTTGAAGCGCCTGAACTCTTTTTCAACGTCTTTCTTATCGATCCGGCGCTTCGTAATAACATACTGTTCGCTATCAAACAAAAATGCTTTACCGATCGCGATGCCCGGCGACGCCGGAATACCTTTCAGGATGATCTCGTTTTTCTTCATATGATTACACCTGCTGTGCCGTTTCCTAAAATACCGCCTTACCCAATCCTTCTTCGTCGCTTATAAGCAGCTTCTCGAGCTCGTTGACCGCCTGCTCGGCATCGTCTCCGTCAGCGACGATATGTATCTGCGCGCCCTTCCCCGCGGCAAGCATCAAGATCCCCATGATCGACTTTCCATTCACCTTCTGGCTCCCTTTCGTGACCATGACCTCGCTATCGAACTTGTTCGCGATCTGGACAAAAAGAGCGGCCGGACGGGCATGGAGCCCAAGTTTATTTTTAATTATGATCTTCTTCTCTATTTTCATTCTTTTAAACCCCTATGATACATCGTTCCAACAGCAGAGCCGTATTATATTTTGAATCTCTTTGCGCCGGCCGCCAGATCCATCGTCACCTTAGCAAGCTTCGCGGAATTATGACGAACAAAATCCGTAGTGTTGATAAGGTCTCCTTCGACCGCCCTGCACCGCAGCTTCCTGATGCCTTCAACATCCGGATATACCGGAAAAGAGTCTTTCTCTTTATATTTTTCGAGCATGTTCGAGGGGACTTTCGATGTATTGACAATACAATAATCAACGATTTTCGGCGCGGTGTGGTTTATGATCGCTTTCAGGTGATCGCTCGCTTTATATCCGTCAGTCTCGCCCTTCTGGGTCATTACATTACAGATATATATCTTCATTGCCCGGGACCGCGTGATCTCCTGGTAGATCCCTTTAATGAGAAGATTCGGGATAACGCTTGTATAGAGACTGCCCGGCCCTAATATTACTACATCGGCCTTTTGGATCGCGTCTATCACCTCGTTGGTCGGCCGCGACGTTTTCGGCGTCAAGTATACCTTTTTTATCGGACTCTTCGCTTCGGGAATATGGCTCTCGCCCACGCTGAACGATCCGTTCTCATGCTCCGCGGTGAGCGTAACTTTTTCCAGCGTTGACGGCAGCACGCTCCCGCGGATAGCGAGTACCTTACTGGACTCTTTTATTGCCGTGTCAAAAGCGCCCGTTACTTTTGACATGGCGGTTATAAAAAGATTTCCGAAGCTGTGCCCCTTGAATTCCGTACCTTCATCAAACCGAAATTGAAAGAGCTTTCTCATCAGCGGCTCGGCATCGGCAAGCGCGACGAGGCAGTTACGAATATCCCCCGGCGGAAGTACGCCGAAATCGTGCCGTAATTTCCCCGATGAACCTCCGTCATCGGCAACGGTAACGATCGCGGTTATGTTGCTTGTGTATTCCTTGAGACCGTGCAAAAGGGTCGATAACCCCGTTCCACCGCCGATCACGACAAATCTCAGCCCCCGCTCAAGGATCCTTTTCTGATAAACTTTGTCGACAAGCTCATCTTCCCGTTCCGGCAGCAGGATCGTCACGAACGATTTTATGATCCGTTTCACTCCCGTCACGACCGCTAAAATACCTAAAATTATTATAATGCCGGAGAGCGTCTTCTGCTGGGAGGTCTCTTCCAGCAGAACCATCACGAATCCCATAGAGATCAGAATGATCCCGAAAACGACAAGCATGATCCATCGCTTGATCCACATTCCGGGATAGAGCCATTTAAACGCCTTTAAGATCCTCATGAGCAGCTTTGAACCGATCCTGTGTACTCAAAAGTGGCCGACAAAAAACAAGAAAGATGACCGCTATTTCTTCAAGTCTTCTTCCTGGATTATTCGAACGATCTCTTTTTCGTCATTCGCTTTTCTCAGGCGATCGCGAACATATTTATCTTTCAGGATCCTTGAGATCCTGGCGAGCGCTTTTAGGTGGGGCCCGGCGGAATCCTGAGGCGCCACAAGGAGAAAAAATATGAACACCGGCTCGCCGTCGAGCGAATCGAAACTAACGCCGTTCTGCGAAACACCCATAGCCGCTATTAAGTTCTTAACGGAAGGAGACTTCCCGTGCGGGATACCGATCCCCTGTCCGATCCCTGTAGAGCCGAGCGTTTCCCGGGCGAGGATAACCCGAACAAGATCTTCCTTGTTCCGAATCGATTCAGCCTGAGCGAGAATATTCACCAACTCACGAACGACGCCCTCTTTGTCGCTTGCCTTCAAGCTCGCCGTAACCGCCTTCTTATTTAGAAAATCCATTATCTTCATGTACCCACTTCTCCTTACGTTGTCTCTTTTGGCCTACAAAATTTGCTTCGCAAAAATGGAGCGGAAGACGGGGTTCGAACCCGCGACAGCCACGTTGGCAACGTGGAACTCTACCACTGAGTTACTTCCGCGTAAATTTTCTGCGTTACATACTTTATTGTGTGCCCTTCGATGCGCTCTCTACGTCCTTCGACATACTCAGGACTTCGTTCGCTTACTTGGTTCGATTTCACTCACCACGCTTCGAACCATGCTGAGCGAAGTCGAAGCGCAGGGCATC
Source organism: Candidatus Omnitrophota bacterium (assembly GCA_043825275.1). Taxonomy (GTDB): domain Bacteria; phylum Omnitrophota; class Gorgyraeia; order 2-01-FULL-45-10; family JBDRSA01; genus JBDRSA01. The sequence continues at coordinate 476 of JBDRSA010000104.1, read as the reverse complement.
CATCGACTCGCTCTACTATTCAATCCTGAGCGAGCCCCGCCAACGGCGGGCGAGTCGAAGGATGTCCTTCGACTCTCTCGTTATCAATTTTTCTTCTCGCTCGCTCAGGACATGGTGAGCAAGCGAAAATTTCGTATATTCTAAAGCGCAAAATTTTCGCGCGTCGAACCATGGTGCGGACGGAGAGAGTCGAACTCTCACCCCCGAAGGGATACGGTCCTAAGCCGTACGTGTATGCCAGTTCCACCACGTCCGCGTAGTATATGTCCTTTGGACATCCCCATCTTGGGATCCCCTCGGTCTTCGGGACAGATATTTCAATGAACTATTTTAGATAGTGCCCTTCGACGCGCTCGCTATGCTCGCTTGCTCAGGGCATCCTTCGACTCATTCTATCGATCAATCCTGAGCGAGCCCGCCAACGGCGGGCGAGTCGAAGGATGGTGAGCCGTGAAGGACTTGAACCTTCGACCCGT
>JBDRSA010000103.1:0-7916 GCA_043825275.1 Candidatus Omnitrophota bacterium | reverse complement strand
AACTCCGGAAGCCGCCCCGGAAGCCGTTTCGGCGGTCGTCCCGCCCGAGAGCGTTGTGCGCGAGCCTAATATCTCCGAGGACGATGAAATCGCGCTGATCGTCAGATCGCTCAATGAGGGGTTTTTCGAATCAGCCCAGTTGAAGATCGAAGAAGTGCTGAAGCGGGATCCCGACACAAAATACCGGGAGGATCTTCATCTGCTCTTAGGAAGATGTTATTACGGACGCGGCGATACGCCGCGCGCGCTCTATGAGCTTGAGTCGATCGCGAGTGAGCGTATCGGCGGAGGATCGCAAGGCGAGGCGCTCTATTGGATAGGAGAGATCTATCTGTCCGACGGCCGCTATAAACAATCACTCGATATATTTGAGAGGGTCAGAAGTGAGTTTCCTTCATCGGAGTGCGCTTCCTACGCGTCGTACGCGAAAGGATGGGCGTTTTACAGGCTTGGATATCTCAAGAAAGCGGCGGCCGCTTTTCGTGATACCGCGGAGGCGTTCCCGATGGGCAAGGTAGCCGCGGAATCACTCTTCAGGGCCTGCCAAATGCTTTACCACATGTCAAAATACGACGAAGCGCTCACCGCCCTGGATGGTTATCTCGCGGCGCATCCGCTTTCCGAGAGAACGGCGGAGGCGCTTTATTTACGGGGGGAGTGCGCGTTCTTTTTGGACATGAACGGGGAAGCGATTGAATATCTGAAAAAAGCGCGCGCAATGGCTGAGTATGCGCCGTGGAAGCCGCTTGCCGAACTCAGACTCGCATGGGCGTATTTCGAGGAAGGCAAGTTTTCGGAGAGCTGTTCTCTTTTCGGGTCCCTGGACCGAAAAGAGAACGGCGAATTTGTGCGGGCGTCGTCCCTTATGGGCCTGGCAAAAAACGCGGAATCTCTGGGAAAACCGGAAGAAGCGGAGGCTTTATACAATAAAATGATAGAGCTCTCCCCGGACAATGAGCTTGTCGACGACGCTTATATCGCGAAAACGATCCTGCTGCATAAGAAAGGGCGCCTTGAAGACGCTGTCGAGCTTTTACAGCGGGCAGAAATAAAATATCGCGGCGATAAGCCGGCGCCCCTGTTCCGGTATTATCTCGGGAAATCGTACGAGATGCTTGGGAAATACAAAGAAGCTTTGCGGGAATACACCGGAACTCTTCGGACTTGCGGCGGCGAACACACGCTGCGCGTTCTTTTCAGGATCGGCGAGATCGAATTCAGGCTTAAAAACTATGGCAATGCGATGAAAGTGTTCGACCGCGTCCTGGGCGAATATCCAAATACAGCGCTTGCCGGATACGCGCAGTATCGGGTAGCGCGATGTCTTCTGGCTGTCGGGAAGGAAGATCAGGCGATCCTGGTGCTCCAGTCGATCCCGGTAAATTTTCCGGGTTCGCCGCTGGTGGACGATGCCCGATACGAGCTGGGCCTCGCCTATTTTAGAGAGAGCCGTTTTGACAGCGCGATCGATGAGCTTGAGAAGATCGTCAAAACAGGTGAAGAAAACGCGCTGAGGTATCGGGCTCTCTTTTTTATAGGGAATTCATTGTACGGTATGGAGGAATACGGCGCGGCCCTCGAGCGTTATGATGAAATAGCGCGGGCAAGCGGCGATACGACCCTTGTCATGTTCGCGCGGTATAAGGCCGCCTGGTGCCGGCATCGCTTGCGCGACAGAGAGAGCGCCCTGGCTGATTTCAGGAAATTTACGAAGCTTTACCCGGCAACGGAGCTCGCCGAGGACGCCGCCTTCTGGCTCGGTGAATACTTTTACAACGAGGAAGACTTTAATAAAGCGATCCAGTATTTCTCAGGCCTCCTCGAAAACGCGCCCGATTCGGATATTGCCGACAGGGCTTACTACCGGCTCGCGCAGGCCCGCTATGAAAAGGGGGACGAGGCAAAGGCGATGGAGAATTATCGGACCCTTGTTCAGCGGTATCCGGAGAGTGAGTTTTCCGTTGAGGCGACGATGAGGATCGGGGATCTCCTTGTCCGGAGGGGCCGCGCGTTCGAGGCGATCGAACATTTTCAGGAAGCGCTGTCAAAATATCGCGGGACACCGTCGGAAACGGTTCTTTACCGGAAGCTCGCGAACGCCTATCGGAGCGCCGGGGATCTCGACGCCGCGGTCGCCCGCTTCAGAAATGCCCTGACCGGCAATACGGACGAATTGAACGCGCAGATACAGTACCAGATCGGGGAGTGTCTTCAGGAAAAGGGCGATCTGCTCGGGGCGACCGAAGAGTACATGAAGGTTCCCGATAAGTATCCGGGCAGTACTTTCTGGTCCGTTCGCGCTAAATTCATGAGCGCTGAGATATACAGAGACCTCGGAAGAATTGAAGAGGCCGAAGAGCTTTACCGGGAGCTTGTGCGGTGGGATGTTGAAGAGTCTGAGTACGCGCGGAAGCAGCTTCAGACATTCGGTATTCGGGACTCGACGATACAATAAAACTATCACTAAGGGGGCTGCTATGTGGGAAGTGATCAATAGGGGCGGGCCGATGGTCTATTTGATCATCATCTGCTCGATACTTGCGCTGGGGATCGTTATTGAACGGGCGTACCATTTAATGCGGGCGAGGATCGATACGCAAAAATTTATGGATCAGGTACTTACCGCTCTGAAGCGAAACAGGATCATCGAAGCGATCGAGATGTGTACCAATACGCCCGGCCCGATCGCGCATATTGTGAAAGCGGGGGTCCTGAAGCACGACAGGCCGAAGTCGGAAATAAAAGAAGCCATCGAAGAAGCCGGGCAGGTCGAGGTTCCGCGGCTTGAGAAGAATATACGCGTGCTGGCGACGATCGCGCGTATCTCGCCGCTTCTGGGCCTTCTCGGGACCGTCGGCGGAATGATCAAGTCGTTCCAGGTCATTCAGCAGAAAGCGACCGCGATGGTACCGGTAAATCCGGGCGATCTCGCGGGAGGGATCTGGGAGTCGCTTTTAGCGACAGCCGCCGGCATCGCCGTCGCGATACCAACATTTGTCGCGTACAACTATCTGGTCAGCAATATTGAGGGGTTCGTGAACGATATGGAAAAGAGTACGATCGACCTGGTCAACATCTTGTCGTCGAGGAGAGATACCTATGAGGTTTAAGTCGCGCGTCTGCCAGGAACGTGATGAAGGCATCTTTGAATTGACGCCGCTGATCAATATTTTCTTTCTCCTTTTGATATTTTTTATGTTCACATCAAGCTTTATCTTTCAGCCCGGTATCAGGGTCAATCTGCCGAAGGCGGTAACCAGCGAAGTTCTCGCGCCGAAGGAGATGACCATTATTATCGACAAGAGCGATGTTATTTATCTGAACGACCGCCCGATATCCGCGGAAGAGTTGACCAGCAATCTGAGCATTCTGGCAAAGGAGAATACGCAGCTTCTGATCAAAGCGGACAGGAACTCCTCGCTCGGAATGATTGTCCATGTTCTGGATGTCTGCAGGTCAGCGGGGTTGAGTCAGATCAATATCGCGACGAGTAAGGGATTGAAATGAAGCGTATCTTAGATCATGTCGCGCGATTCGCGAAAAATTCTCTGTGGACGGCGATCGCGTTGTCGGCGGCCTGGCATATATTCTGGATATCCACGATCAAGGTTATAGAGCGTCCCGCGGACATCGCGGCGGCGAAATTTCCGAAAGTGTTTTTTCTCGGGCCGATCCTTTCAAAGGGACTCATCGATGTCAGGGTAGAAACCCGGTCGCAGACGTTCCTTGAGCGCCGCTTCTCGAAAGCTGTGCTTAGCCGTGAAGATTTCGGCTCGAGAGATGTGGCGGCGCTGTATGAAGACGAGCGCCCCGCGATCGCTGACGATGGGGCGCTTTCCCGTTTGATCGAAGAGGCGCTGGGAAAAACGAAATTAAAGCCGGAATTCGGGTATAAAAAGACGAAATAGCCGCTTTGAAAAACGCGGAAAAACGCGGAGTTTATCTTGCGCGCGTAATAACATTATGGTACAATTAGATATAGTAACGGTAATATTTCTCTATATATTATCCACAGCCGGCAGCATAATTGCGGTGTGGATATTTTCTGAGCATGTTTCCCATATTCGGTTTGAGAGACATGAGCTGGTAGAATACATATGGGAATGTCCGATCTGTTCTCATAAATATATCGATTCGATCCATCGGGAAATGTCGGTATGCTCTATGTGCGGAAGTTACAATAAACGGGACGATGCCGGAAAGAGCCGCGGGAACGATGCGCCTCAAACATAGCTGAAAATAGCGTTGGTGAGCGCGGCGGATTGTGCGCTGCAAAGGGGGTTGCGCGATGATAATCGAAATAGGGATAATAGCGGGCGATATTTGGCAATATCTTGATGAGCATTCGAAATGCTCACTGAAGGATATCGTGAAAGCCATAGGGAAGGACCGGGAGCTGGTTCTGATGAGCCTTGGTTGGCTGGCAAGAGAAGGACATGTGATCGTTGAAGGCTCGAGCCCCGGGTATCTGGTAAGCTTGAGGAAGAAGAACGGGGCCTGATCGGCACAAGAATCGCGCGAACGCAAGAAGGAGGGAACATGGAGGAAAAACGGTTGGCAAGAGACGACGAAACGGTCCCCATTGTCGCACCCCTTAAAGTGCTCTTGCAGAAGACCATCAATAAACGGTTCGGGTGGTGGTCCGCGGTGGTCCTGCTTGAGAGTTACGGGAGAAAGCAGGTTTGCTTTTACCTCTGGCAGAAGAAAGATGGGGGCGGCTGGAAGCGGAAGCAGAAGTTCGCTGTTCATAATCAGGAAGACTGGGAGCTGATCCAGGAAGCCGTTGAGGGCATGATCGGACAATTGACATAAGAATGTATGGCAGGGCCCGGCTCACCCAAAAAGATCGTCTACTCCAAGCATTACCGCGTTGATATCGGAGACCATGTATTTCCTACCTCGAAGTACGACCGCATCAGAGAGCGGTTGGCCGATGAGCGTTCTTCACCGCCCCTACGCTTCGTCAGCCCGCAACCGGCCCGCGATAAAGATATACTCCTTACGCATACCGCCGAATATTTCGACAAACTAAAAACAGGCCGCTTAACCCGTGAAGAGATCCTCAGGATGGAGCTTCCATATTCTCGGGAGCTTGTAGAATCATCGCTTATCTGCTGCGGCGGGACGATCCTCGCGTCTCAGATAGCGCTTGAGGACGGACTGGGGATCCATATCGGCGGCGGCTTCCATCACGCTTTCCCCGATCACGGCGAAGGGTTTTGTGTCCTCAATGATATTGCCGTCGCGATCAAGCTTCTCAAAAAGCGAAGGATCATCAGACGGGCGCTTGTTATTGACTGTGACCTCCATCAGGGGAACGGCACCGCCGCGACGTTTGCCGGCAATAAGGAGGTTTTTACTTTCTCTATTCATCAGGAGAATAATTACCCGTTCATTAAGCCGGCGAGCTCACTGGACATCGGTTTGCATGATATGACAGGTGATAAAGAGTATTGCGGCATTTTGAGCGACACGGTCCCCAAGATAATAAGCGATTTCAAGCCGCAATTTATCGTGTATGCAGCCGGAGCGGATCCGTTCCGGGAAGATCAGATCGGAGGACTGGCGCTTTCAAAGGAGGGGCTCAAGAGGCGGGACGAAATAATCTTTACGCAGGCGATCAATTATCAAGTGCCGATCGCCGTTGTTTTGGCCGGCGGATACGCCTATGACCAGGAAGACACGGTCGATATTCATTGCGCCACAATACTGACGGGCCTGAAAATGTTCTTCGAGAACCCGGTTTCTCAAAAACCGCGGATCAGAAAGGGGAACCATTGATGTATTCGACGATCTTCGTTACGTGCTCCAGCGCGAAGGAGGCGAAACTCTTGGCTCGGACGTTGCTCGAAGAGAGATTGATCGCGTGCGCGAATATTGTACCTACTATAGACTCTCATTACCGCTGGAAAGGAACAATAGAAAGCGCGAAAGAGTCTCTTTTGATACTGAAAACAAAACGATCGCTATTTAGGAAGGTTGAACGGGTTATACTGCGGAATCATAGCTACGAGACCCCCGAGATCATAGCGCTTCCGATCGTCGCCGGGTCGAGGGGCTATCTTTCATGGATCGAAGATTCCTGCGCTCAAAAAAAGCGAAAAAAGTGAACATTTTATACCAGGGCGCTAAAACGATTATTTGTTTCGTTTTTCTTTCTTGTATGGTATTATGTATGCCGCGAATCGCGCGCGGCGAAGACATTCCTATGAACAAAGATGACATTATACTGCCGGAGCCAAGAGCGGAGGGCATACGCTCGGTCGAAGAGGCGATGCGCGACCGCCGCTCGGTGCGGAGCTTTGATTCACGGGAATTGACCGAAGAACAGGTTTCGCAGCTTGTATGGTCGGCGCAGGGCGTTACGGACAGCCGTCATGGTTATCGGGCGGTGCCTTCAGCCGGCGCGCTCTATCCGCTTGAGGTATTCCTGGTCAAGAGCGATGGCGTCTTTCGGTATATTCCTGATCGCCATGCGCTTCACCGCATGTCCGGGGCGAACGTAAAGACGGATCTCACGAAAGCGTGCTGGGGGCAGTCGTTTGTTGGACAGGCTCCTGTTGCGATCGTTATCGGCGCGGTATATGAGCGGGTTACAAAAAGGTATGGCCAGCGCGGTGTGAGGTACACCGATATTGAGGTCGGCCACGCCGGACAAAATATCTCTCTGCAGGCGGTAGCGCTCGGGCTTTCGACCGTCATGATCGGCGCGTTCGACGATAGCGCTGTTTCGAAGGTCTTGGCCCTGCCGAAAGATGTGCAGCCGCTGTATGTGATACCGGTGGGGTATAAAAAATAGCATAGTAACGAGCGGATTTAGTATCTCGTATCTGGTATCTAGTATCTCGTGAAAAGAAAGCGACTATAGTCAGAATAAAAGATTCGATCTTTAAAATCAGTTTACGAGATACGAGCGACGAGATACGAGATACGGTTTTTCTGGGGCAGTAGCTCAGCTGGGAGAGCGGTTGATAAATTATCAACCCGATAATTTTATTGATAAATTTTTATGCTTGATTGGGAAAGTCATAAATGCTACCATAAAAAGCTGAATAGTAGAATAAAGTTAAAGAATGAAAGAGTTAGAAATTTAAATACTTCACTATCTGAAAATATGATATAATGTAAATGGCAAAGAAAAAGGTAATATTAACAAGACACGCTCAAGAAAGAATGACTAAGAGAGGTGTGAGTCGCGAGAATATTGCCGAGACAATAGACAAGCCTACTCATATGTCTCCAATCGCGCCGGATAAGACGCAAGAGTATAGAAAAAAAATCGGTAAAAAAGAATGTTACGTTGTAGTTGAGCACAAAAATAATAAAGCTATAGTAATAACAGCGGGGTGGTCATAATGAAAGATAGAATAGTTAGTATTCAGGCAGGAGGTGCAAAATTTTTCTCATTCGATACAATGGCTAAAGCCATCTATATTGGTTTCTCCAATAATCCTGTAGAGAAGACAGTTCGGAAAAACTCATCTCTTTTTTTTGACTACGATAAGAATGGGAAACTCGTTGGGATAGAGATAATCAGAATAAAGAAATCTAACATAACAATAAAGAAAATATTGAAAGACGCAGAACGCAATCTCCCCGCCACTATTAGAAAAACCATAGACAATTATTTAGAACCAGTAAGTGCTTAAAAATTTAACCGTAATTATTTTAATGGTTATAATTCTAACAGATGAGGCGTTAGAGAAATCTAGCGCTTTTCTATTTTTCCCGGCTCGTAAGCCGTCTCGAAATTCTCTGCGATAATTTCGAGACACTCGCCGGGATAAATTCCCCCGCCAGGGCGGGGTCAGGATCGAATTTGCTTCGTGATTATTGAGGTCCTTCGAACGCTCCTATTCGTCGCGTTCTCAGGATCAATTTTTGCGGAGCAAAAATTGGGGCAGTAGCTCAGTTGG
>JBDRSA010000102.1:0-18115 GCA_043825275.1 Candidatus Omnitrophota bacterium | reverse complement strand
TTAGATTACAGAACAAGTATACCATATAATTGTTAGTAATACAAACATTTTGTCGTCTATTTCTCCATCGGTAAAAAGTTAGATTTCGTGATGATAGTTCGGCAACAGACTCTTAAAGAAAGACTTACAAATAAATGAAATGCTACTTTGGCCGCTAATGCGAAATAATAGGCAAATATTTATTTCATCCTAATCCTTACAGTAGCTATTACAGCTACTGTAAGGATTTTTTTATCCCATGCCGCCGATCCCCATCAGGCAACCGTCGAAAACATCAGCGGAGATCGGTACTTTCCCGCCGTTAAAGAAGCCCTGCAAAACGCGAAGAGTTCGATCTATGTGGCGATGTATTATGTCAATTTCGACGCTAAGGATAAAAATTCTAAGGTGTCGAATTGGTCGGAGAGCTCGTAAGCGCACATAAGCGGGGCGTGCAGGTAAAGGTTATTCTGGATCAGAATATTAATTTCGCGGCTTGGGAAGAAAGAGGCGGGCGCTGGCAGAGAGAAGGCAAGAACGACTCCCTTTTTGCATATTTAAAGAAAGCAGGTATTGAGACATACTACGATAACCTTTATACGGTCAGTCACGGTAAGATGATCATTATCGATGAAGAGATCGTGATCGTAGGAAGTGTTAATTGGACAGAGTCTGCACTTAATAGAAACTGGGAAGCGTCATCTTTGATCAGGTCAAAAGATCTGGCCAAAGAATATCTAGAAGATCTTGCACGGATCACTATCGATCATGAAGCAAGCATCCTTGATGAAGAGAGAGCCCCGCCGGTACGATTAAGTGAGACTTTTCTGACAGATCCCTCCTTTGCTCCCCGGATGATCGAAGCCAGCGACAGGACTGCATTTGATATTTATATTCTTCTGCTTAAGAATTTCGACGGTAACGCCGAAGGCAGAGTGGATATCGACTACAAGAGCATGCGTTCTGCCATCGGTATGGATGAGAAATTAAGCTACGCCTCGGCAAGAAATACTTTACGAGAAGCATTAATCCGCCTAGATGATCGGTACAGGCTTATCAAGCGGATTAGGAGGCCGTCTAAAAGTCCCTATGCACTGCTTTTGGACTATGAAAAGGAAGTTCCCTATACTCTGCCCCGTGGAAAATACTGTTCTATTCCGGATGAATATTGGTCCTACGGATGGAATAAACAGTTGTCGCTTCCTGAAAAATACTGCCTCTTGATCAATATAATTAAGGCAGGCACTGCGCGCAGCTATATATGGACGGGGTACCGAGAGGGGCTCATGAATGAATTCAAAGTGAGTAAAGATACCATCAGTAAGGGGATGAAAGGACTGAGGAGACTAAACATAATCGATATAGAGTATCCTCAATATCCGGAAGACGGAGGCTTTGAGGGCAGGGCACCGGTCCGTTACCGGCTGTTGGGATTATATTCCCCCAAGATATTAGAGGAAGAAAAAGAGAAGCTGAAAAAGCATTACGGGGAATCACTTTTCGAGACAGCCGAAAAATACGCTGAGATGGTATTTAAAGAAAATGATATTCAGGTTATCGGTGATATTATCAAAAAGATCGATTTATACGGTGCTGAGCATGTGGATCACACATTTAATAAGGTATCCCAGTGGGCACCCGACAATCCGAAGAGAAGTTATAAGTATGTTGTGGGGATACTTAAGACGGAAGCGAAACAGTCTCCAGGTGCCAGTCACCAGTTGCCAGAAAAAGAATAGAAAAGAAATAAGGAGGAATGAGATGAAAAAATGTCCATTATGCGCAGAAGAGATTCAAGATGAAGCAATTAAGTGTAAGCATTGCGGTGAACGCCTAGCAGAAAACAAAAAGGTAAAGCCGTTAGCCATTCGGTTCGAAATCCCATCACCATGGGGAGCTGTTATTCTCTTCATCATATTTGCGGTTATTATGGTAGGTTTTTTTAGAATATACTATGGAGGTGGTATTGGATTTCAAATTGTTCAAAAAGATGGCTTCTCATTTCAAGACACGATTGTAAATTTAAATGATATTATGGGCATGCCTAGATATGCAGTTGCATCTAAACATCCGGCAGTAAAATTACAGCTTGAAAAGATGGGGATCGTTAAAAGTGATAAGAAAATTCAAGAAGAGGTCATTCGTGAAGTTGAAAGTGAACAAAGACGGATAATGCGCGATTTGGGGTTATGATTTTATTATACCTGTAAATATGAAATGCCATGTATAAATAGCAAGTACGGAAATTGACAGGGAGGAATTACCTGGAAAATTGTTTTCAGTTAACAGTTTAATTATAAAAGTTATACAAGACGCTTTATGTATCCCTTGACCATAGAAAGAGATGTGAAAAAAATACTTCCTACCGGAATTGTTTTGTAAGTCTTTGAGCACTAGGTAGTTACATAGAACGTCTTGTATGTATTTTAAATGACGGATCCGCCGTATAGTAAATGCAGCAAAATTTGGCGAGATCTCGCCAGCTACTGCTGGCGGGCATCACCACCCTTACAGGTGGGAAATTCCGCAAAGGCGGGCTGAAAAAAATGTTTTTAGCGTAAGTCATCGGTTGGCTTTTCAAACTAAGCTCTTTCCCATTTCAGTATCGCAATTCAGACCTTGGCATATTTAGTATCTGCCAGGTTTGAATTTCAAAATACGTACTATAACACAAAATATCTATTGTAGTTAGAGCCCAAAAGGGCGGCGCCCTGGGGAACGTCCCCGTTTACGTAACTTTCTTTTGAAGGAAAAAAGGCTTGACAAGGTTCATCATATGTGATACACTTAATATGGAGGTTGAAACTATGCCTACAAAGAATCCGCGGTTAAATGTAGTATTAGATCCAAGCTTGTATAAGGGCCTGGACAGATTGGCCCATCAGGAAGGCGTTTCTTTATCATTGGCCGCGAGGGATTTAATAAAAGAAGGTTTAGAGATTCATGAGGATATGTACTGGCAAGAAATGGCTCGGGAAAGAGAGAAGACCTTCTCTTACAAAAAATCCTTGTCCCATAAAAACGTTTGGAAATAATGCCTTACCGTCTATTTTACCATCCGGATATCAAAAAAAAAGACCTGCCCGAAATTCCCCGGAACATCCAGGAAAGAATTCGTAAGGCTATCGAGGAAAGACTGTCGGTAGATCCTGGGAAATATGGCGGGCCGCTTAAAAGAGGATTACACGGATATCGAAAGCTGCGCGTAGGAGATTACCGAGTTATTTACAAAGTGGATAAAGAAAATATCACTGTTCTTAAAATAGGACACAGAAAAGAAGTATACCGCAGAGCCCATGTACGCATAGCGGGGTGAACTGTTGCGTTAGGAACTTAAATCTACCGTCTTGTACTATTGTATTATTATGCCCAAAAGAGTATTCTGTTTTCCCCTTATCATCAATAAAAACTCCAAAGTCCTCATCCTCGGCTCGTTTCCCGGAATAACTTCCCGCCGGAAGAATGAATATTACGGCCATTCGAGAAACAGCTTTTGGAAATTGGTTTTCGATCTGCTCGAAGAAGGGATACCGTCGGATGATTACCGGAAAAAGATCCGTATCTTGAAGAAACACCGCGTAGGATTATGGGATGTTGTCGCGTCCTGCGGGATACAAGGAAGCAGCGATTCGGATATAAAAGAATACACTCAAAATGATATCGACGCGATCTTAAAGAAATACAAAAATATTAAAGCGATATTCGCGAACGGAAAGAAAGCTTACAAGATCCTACATGAGACTTTAAGAACAAAAATTCATTTGAATTATCTGCCAAGCACAAGCCCTGCCCACACAATGCCTTTTAAAGATAAAAAGGATCAATGGAAGAAGATCCTTAAATATATTCAAATATAGGTGTCAGGTGTTAGGTTCGAGGGCCTTCTACTATAGTCCACAGATAGGTGTTGGGTTTTCGGTTCTAGGGGCTTTCCTTATAGTCAGAAAAACTTCTGGCACCTGGAACCTGGAACCCGACACCTCTGAGGAGGCGTAATTCAGTTGCTTTATGTGAGATTCTTTGGTATAAAGGGATTAGGTTAGTAGGTAGATGAATCTTGACGAGGGACATAATACACTTCTCCCCCATTTCAGTATCGCCAATTCAAACCTTGGCATACTTAGTATCTGCCAGGTTTGAATTTCAAATACACACTGTAACATAGGATATCTATAATAATTAGAGCTCAAAAGGGTGGCACCTTGAGGGATGTCCCCGCTTGGTTCCCGCTTGGCCGGTTAACGGTGTACGGTAACACTTACAGAAAAAAGGAGGAGTAACCATGGGCGATAAAAGCAGGAAAGATAAGAATAAACACAATAAACAAGTAAACAAAGCAAAAAACGAAGCAAGCAAGAAAAAACAAGAAAAGTCACACCAGTAGAAAAAAGGAACAACAGGTCAGGGATCAGATCTGAGACAACCGTCCCTGAAATATTAGCGCAAAGAGCATAGGGCAAAGCACATAGCTCAAAGAGAAGGTATATCAGCCTTTTCCTTTCCCATCGGCGCTTGATCACGATAGCACATGGCGCAAAGAGCATAGATAATCGTCGTGCGTATTGCAAATTTAGTATCTAGTATCTTGTATCTGGTAAAAAGATGTTGACTATAGTCAATATTCGAGATTCGAGCGCTGAGATTCGGTACGCTAGATACGAGATTGGAAACAATGGCGACTTTTAGAACGGGCAGTCTATGGAAAACACCAGCGTCGACGCGCGGGCGCTCTTGCCGGCGTCGTCAAAGTAGTTGATATCGAAGGATAGATTGAAGTTCGCGTCCTGGATGGCGGCATACCGGATAGCGCCGCCGAACCCGCCTTTATATATCTCGGGGGAATTCTCGACGTCAAACCCGTCGTTCGTGACGGCGTAACTCTGTTTCCCGTACCAGCTGGACCCTTTTAAGAGTATCTTCTTAAAGGTATACGACAGCGACAACTCAACAGAGACGAAATCCTTATCTTCTCCCAACGCTCCGTCCTCAGCTTTCAGAATGTAATACCCTTTGAGTTCGCTGTAAAGGCTCGATCCGCCGCGGTCGAAAATAGAGACCCCGAATTTCGGGTTGAACTGATAGATCTCTAATCCCGGATCATCCCGCATACGGTCATAGTACGAGGAATAATATCCGCTGAGGCCCACTCTATTGTTCCCGAAAAATTCATATTCCGCGCCCGTAAAAAATGTGGCCGAGTCCTGAGTGCTGACTTTCTTTTCGAAGTCGAAAAAATTGATGTAATGAGCGCCCGCCCTGAACGCGGCCGGTGTGAAAACGGTATTCGTATACGCGAAGGTAAAGTCGAACTGTTTGGTGTTCCACCTGGTATCTTTCAATCCCGTCTTGGCGTTGTTCTGAAACTGATCGAGCCCCCATTCGGTCTGTATGTGTTCCGTCTCGGAAAACTCCACCTCGCCCTCAAATCGATGGTCTCTGTCACTGACTAAAGTCAGGCGGGTCCCCATCGCGTATTCGTAGTCTTTCGAGCGGGCGCCGCTGTAGAACGTCGATGATAGGTACGGCGCTGCCGCCATTTCTGTTTCCCGCTTCTTTTTCTGAAGCTCTTCGGCGTTCCGCAAATGAACATCTTTCAAATACCGTACCGCGTACCGCGTCGACTGGACATCCCCGGGATACTTGACAACGGCCTCATCGATCTTCCGAATGGCCTCGTCGTATTCACCTTCTTCATACATCGATGCCGCGGAATCAACCGCATACTCCGCCTCGACGGGTGATCTCGCGTCCCGTTCAGCGTCGGCTATCCGTATCAGCCTATCGTCTATCGCTTCTTCCACCGCGTCCTCACCCACGTGTTTCGCGGCGTACCGCGCGGCATTGCCGTCGCTCGGGAACTCGCGCACTATTTCAAGGAATCGCTCGCGCGCCTCAACGTATTTCCCTTCTTCATAGAGCGTTCGCGCCTCAAAAACAAGCTCGCCTATGTTCTTCTTCGCGGTCTTTTCCGGTATCTCTTCGGCGATCTTCTTCAGATACCGCATAGCGATCGGGTTCCACCGGCTGTACTCTCTGACTTCCAGAAATTTATCACGGGACTCTTTGAACCGCCCCTTGTAATACAGCGATCGAGCTTTTGCGATCATCCTGTTCTTTTGGCGCTCAGTTATTCCGCCTTTTTTCAACGGCTCATCGTCATGACGGCTCCTCTTCCGCCGGGTTACCAGCGGCCGCGTATCAACCGGGATTCCGGAGCCTTTCAGCGTACGGGCATAGAGCGGCCTCTCGTAGATAGGCCGTATCTTTTCCGCGGACAGCGCCGCCTTTTCCCGGCGCTCCATCCAGGCCTCGCCTTCAAACGGCGCCGGTTCGCTCATCTCCGCCGTTTGCCGCTCTTCCGCCCGTGACGGCGCGGCGATCTGCTCCACCTCCGCCGGCGGCTTTTCGGGAGCTTCTTCCGGTACGATCTTTTTCGAAACCGGCTTCGCTTCCTTCTTCTTTGGCGGCTCCGGGAGCTTTTCTTTTTTGGCGATCCTTACTTCTTCCGCCGCGTCGAGCGTTTTTCCCGGCGGCAGGTCCGGCAGTTCCTTCTCGATATTCCAGAGATACCGCAAGAGCTCGGGATCCCCTTTGTGGAACTGACGAAGGTCTTCGATGATTTTCCGCGATTCGGCGATCCTGCCCCGGTGAAAGAGGGACTTGGCTAAGGCGATGATACCCTTCAGCTCTTCGGTCGACATATCCTGAAGCTCCTCCGTCTGCTTCGCCGGAGCTTCTTCGGGTAGCGGCGCCTGAGCAACCTTTTCCGTCTCTTCCCGGATCTCTGTTTTGGGTTTTTTATACAATTTCTTCAGCGGCCTTCTCATCATTTTTTTCATGATCTTCTCGAGAAAATCGAGCGCGACGGCATTTCCGCTGTCATGCCGGCAGACATCGGTAAATATCTCCTTCGCCTCGAGAAGCTGCCCCCTGTGGTAGAGAGACTTTGCCGCTTTGAGCATCTCTTGTATCTCTTCTTCGGTTATTCCGGTTAACGCGGGCGATACCTTTCGCGAGATTTCTTTTTTTTTCCGATCCTCCCCTTCCGGAGGTTCTTTCACCGGTTTTTTCGCGGTCTTTGGCGTTTCTTTTATAACTTGTTCCGGCAACTCTGCCGGAATTTTCCTCGCGATCCGCTTCATGAACCGGATCGCCATAGAATGTTCCGGCCGATATCGTAAAACTTTCTCAAAGAGTTCCTTCGCCTCAAAAAGCCGGTCTTCACGATACAGCTCAACCGCTTTAGAGACGATCAGCTGTATCTCTTCATCCGTCTTTTCCGGCGGCTCTTCAGCGAGAAGAGCGAAAGAGGCGATCGCGAAACAAAAGAAAATGAACGTTCCGCAAACGGCTATTTTTTTCTTAAGCTTGGATCTCTCCACAATAACCCTTGATTTCTTTTTACTTAACTATATATTACTAAGATCAGGCCGTGTAAGTAAATATACATGACGTTGGGGGGAAAAGCAACTCCAAGCGGCAAAACGTAATAGGTAATCGTTGTGCGAATTTAGTATCTAGTATCTTGTATCTGGTATCTAGTAAAAATGAATTGACTATAGTCAATATGCAAGATTCGAGCACTAGATACAAGATTGGAGGGAGGACGCTATGGTTACTTGAAGTATATCCTCTTCTTCCGTTCGGAGGATTCGTAGATGGCGAGCACGATATCGAGCGTCTTCTTTCCGTCGACGCCGGTTATCGCCGGTTCGCGATTTGCTTTGAGCGAATCGTAGTAGTCCTTGATCTGATTATAATGGCAGTACCCCCAGTATGTCCTGACGCCCTTTCCATAATCGATGTATTCATTTTTCCGGGGCTTCGCGATGAGGTTCTTTCCGCTCGCGAACTCTACAACACCTGAGTCCTTAACGACCCTGGCCCTGCCTTTCTCACAGTGGATCTCGAACTGGGTATCCGCGTCGTAGGAATAGAAATTAATAAGGTAAAAACAGACGTACGCGCCTTTTTTGAATTTAATGACTCCTTCGGCGCAGTCTTCGACCTTGATGAAGTTGTGCATTCTGTTGGCGATATTCGCTTCGACATATTCGACATCGTCATCAGCGAGCCACCTGAGGACATCGAGATAGTGGATCGACTGATCGATGACGACCCCGCCTCCCTCTTTGCTCCAGGTCCCCTTCCAGTCGCTTTTCTGGTAGTACGCGTCCGGTTTATGGTACGTAAGGACCAGCTTCGCGGCTTTGAACTTGCCGAGCTTTCCGGCGGTAAAGCATTGCCGAACCAGGCGCGAGCTCGGGTTGAACCTGTTCTGCGAGATGACGCCGAGCTTCAGTTTCTTCTTTTTGAACGAATCGATCATCCTGGCGGCATCTTCCGAATTGAGCGCCATCGGCTTTTCGACCAGAGCGTTCATGCCGTAGTCGGCTGCGGCAAGCGCCATCTGCGCGTGCAGGTGGTGCGGCGTGCAGATGTGAACGCAATCGAGACGTTCTTCCCGGAACATCTTTTTGTAGTCGGTATAATAGCTCGAGCGGTATTCTTTCGCTCGTTCGGCCGCGCGTTTTCTCTTAATGTCGCAGACGGCCGCGATCGTAACGCCCTGTATCTTTAAAAGCGAGCGGGCGTGCATCGGAAATATCGTCCCGCATCCGATGATCCCGGCCTTATAATGCTTCATATCCGGAATACCTTCTTATATTTTCGACGGCTTACAGAGATTCTCTTCTTCGCGGGCCGCCATTATTTTCCTATCCAAGTTTCATTATGCCGAAGATTGGGTTAAATAGCAAATTAATTGCGGAGAGCAACCTCACCCCCCCTCGTCTTTGCGAGGAGCGATAGCGACGAAGCAATCTCATTCAGAATTAATAAAAGAGGGCCTCGCTGCGCCCTTCGACAAGCTCAGGACTACGCTCGGGAGATTGCTTCGTCGTCCCACTTCGCGGGACTTCTCGCAATGACGAAGTGGGGGTAGCGCGGGCTCGCGACCGAGGACGAGAGTTCTAAGAAAATGTCGAGCCCTCCGGACGAGACCAATGACAGCATGGGAAGCAACACAATAACGGGAAATGCTATGTGTCTAAAACATAACGAAATATAAGCGGCGCGACGATGCTCGCGTCGGACTCAATGACGAATTTCAGCGTCTCAACACCAAGCTTTTCCCAGGTGATCTTCTCATTCGGGACCGCGCCCGAATATGAGCCGTAGGAGGTCGTACTGTCGGAGATCTGGCAGAAATAGCCCCAGAGCTTGCAATCGATCTTCAGGTCCTGCCTCATCAGGGGGACCGCGCATATCGGGAAATCCCCGGCGATCCCGCCGCCGATCTGGAAAAACCCCACCGAGCTCTTCCTGGTGCTCGCCAGATACCAATCGATAAGAGCGTTCATCTGCTCGAGGCCGTTCTTTATAAAGGAGAAGTCCTTGTACTTACCCTTCCTCTGCTCAGCGACGACCTGATTGCCGAGCGTCGAATCCTCCCAGCCTGGAGTGAAGATCGGCAGCCCTTTCTTGCAGGCCGCCGCAACCCAGCTGTTAGCGGGGTCGATCTGGTAATATTCCTCCAGCTCACGGCTTTCGATCAGCTGGTATATGAATTCGTAGGGAAAATACCGCTTTCCCCCATCGTGCGCTCTTCTCCAATACGGATAGAGCTTCTTCTCGAGCTTCCTGATCGCCTCTTCTTCCGGGATACACGTATCAGTAACTCTGTTGAGATGGCCGTCTTTCAATTCCAACTCGTCGGCCGGGGTAAGATAGCGGTAGTGCGGCACGCGCTTGTAACTGTCGTGGGCGATCAGGTTGAATATATCCTCTTCGAGGTTGGCGCCGGTCGCGCAGATAGCGTGTATCTTATCGCGCCTGATCATTTCGCCGAGCGAAATACCGATCTCTCCGGTGCTCATAGCGCCGGCCATCGCCAGAAACATCTTCCCGCCCGAGTCAAGATGCTTGATCCAGGCGTCAGCCGCGTCCACAATAACGGCCGCGTTGAAATGCTTGAAATTATCGCGCATAAACTGTTTTAGTTCCATCTTCGCTCATCTCCCATTCTTTTCATAAATGTAACATTTTAAGAATGTACTTTCAAGAGATTCTTGTTGCCTAGAAAGTAAGTTAGTTCATAGTACATAATTCATGGTTCATAGAATTCGAAGTAACAAGCCTATTTCGTTCAAGGTTCAAAGTACATAGTTCATAGAATTTGGACTATAGGACAATCTCACTATGAACTTTGAACTATGAACTATGAACCGGGCGGCGAACTTCTGACGGTAGTTCCTAATGTTAACCGTTCACCGTGAACCGTACACCGTAAACCGAATTACAGCTGTCCGCGGCGCTTGAGGACTTCCTCGATCCTTTTTTTATTTCAGGGAGCCCGGCCGGTTTTGTGATATACTCCTCGTCGAACAGCTCGGCGCTCTTGACCCTAACCTCGTCATCCGCGACGGCTGTCAGCATAACCACGGGGATCTCCATCGTCGCCCTATCCTCTTTGAGCCGCTTCAAAACTTCGATCCCGTCCATCCCGGGCATGCGGATATCGAGGAGGATCAGGTCCGGTTTCGCGTTTTTGGCTATCCGGATGCCGTCCTTCCCGTTGTGCGCCACATCGACGGCAAATCCGCCGATCTTCTCCAGCCCCTCCTTGACGATACTGCAGATCTCCTTTTCGTCATCGACAATTAAAATTCTCTTTCGTGATGTGTTCATTACTCCCCCTCTGCCGCGCCGCCGTTTTCCGGCGGGGCCGCTCTATCGGCCTTGCCGCCTTCGGCTTTGATCTTTGCGTGGGTTTTGGCGGCGGGGAAACGGATCGTGATCGTCGTACCGCTGCCGGCCGCGCTTTTAATATCCATCGTTCCGTGATGCCTCGCCACGATACTGCACGCGCTCGCGAGCCCGAGCCCGAGCCTTGGCCCCTGCCCGCCTTCCTTCGCGACGAAGAACGGTTCTCCGATCCCGGCGATCTCCTCCCGCTTCATGCCGCTGCCGGTATCGGAGAAAATAATTTCAACCATGCCATCTTTTTCGGCATATCTGGTCCGGATCGTGAGCGTCCCCCTCTCGCGCATCGCGTCAAGAGCGTTCATAACGAATTCGACGAACGCTTCCTGGACCTGGTCGACATTAGCTTTTACGGGAGGAATGCCGTCATCGAGGTCATGCTTGACGGTCATGTACGAAGATCTGACGAGCGGCCATGTTATTTCGAGCGTATCTTTGACGATCTTGTTCATATCGGCCGGATGCGGCTCCCGCTCCCGCTCTTTCGAGAACTTCGCGAGCCGGAGCAGAAGCTCGGCGCTCTTCTTTTCGAGCCGGCTGATCGTCATCAATTGTTCATACTCATTGCTGTTCTCCTCTTTGTCGTCCATCATCATCTTGACGTGGCCGCGGATCGAGAAGAGATAGTTCAGGATATCGTGCGCGAAGCTTCCGACGAGATGTCCGGTCGCGATAAGTTTATGCGTGTTCCGGAAGGATTCTTCGCGCCGCATCCGCTCGAGGAGCATTATCATGCGGGAGGAATGCGCGCTGAAGAACCCGAAAGCGAAAAAGAACGAAACATGGCCGATCAGAATGCTCATCATCTGCTCCGGCGGCATCCGGTGGCCGTAATACGAGACAGCCGGGAAGAGCCCGAGATATTCGAGCAGCACCGCCAGGGTAAAAAAGCACGACGACATCAGGGCGGCGAAGAAGACCGCCGGGAACGTCGATACGACACCCGCCCAGAGAATGATAGCGTAATAGGCGATGTTGACAACCGGCGCTTCCAGTCCTCCCATATAGTAGACGACCCACGAGATCGCGATGATATCCAGGGTCATGTGATAATACTGCAGCCGCTCGAGGTTTACCCGGTCAGTGATAAACCGCCTCGGCTGGTTCGCGACCGCTTCGATGACGAACAGGCCGATCAGCGCGTAGTTGATATATGAATACCCGCCGAAGAACTTCATAAGCAGAAGAAAGAGCAATAATAACGACGCGCTCAAGAAACGGATCTTCCCCGCCCAACGGTATTTTTTAAGCAGTTCTTCCTTCCGCGCGTTATTCACCGGGGCTCTCCATTTTTTTCACCGGAAGAAGGATCGACGCGACCATCGCGTCGAGCTTGTGCAGGTCAAAGGGTTTTACCAGGTAATCGCGCGCGCCTTCCCTGAACGCTTCCTGCGCGATATCTTTATCCTGGATCGCCGTCAACATGATCACTTTGATCGACTCATCGATCCCCTTGATGTTTCTGAGGACCATCAGGCCGTCCATGCCCGGCATCCGGACATCGAGCAGCACAAGATCGGGCTTCTTTGTCTTGATCCCGCTGAGCGCTTCCTCGCCGCTGCCGACCGGCGTCACCTCATACCCTTTCTTTTCGAGGAACGTACTTAAGAGCCGTCGGATCTCAACTTCATCGTCGACAATCAGGATACTGCCCGTCCGCTTTCCTGACGAGGCGGTGATCTTCCGCTCTTTTAGAAGCTCCAGGATCCGCTTCATCATATAGTGGTTAGAGAAGTCTTTTTTCAGCGCCGCCGTTATCCCGAGCGGGTTATTCTTGATCTCGTCCTCATTCGGCTCGGACGCCGTAAGGATGATGATCCTCATCTCGGTATCGAACTCCCTGATCTTCCTGATCGTCTCCAGGCCCCCCGCTGTCGGCAGAGCCTCGTCCAGGACGACAAGCGCGGGGCGGTCCCGCTCCAGCCGGAAGAGAAGCTCATTGCTGTTCGGCACGCAGACCACCTTATACGCCAGGCTGGAGAGTATTTCATAGAACCAGTACCTGATCTCGGCATTCCCATCGGCTACAATCACATTCTCGAACATTCCGCACCTCCTTCAGCGTTTCTATCAGATCCTGGATCCAAGCAGCGTATTGATCGCGTCAAGAAGCTCGTCCAGTTCAACGGGCTTTATCATGACCATATCACATTTTACGTCCGGGTGCGTGGCTTTCCAGTCAGCCGATCCGGTCAACATAACCGTGCGGACCGGCAGCTTCATCGACTCCAGCTCTTTGAGTACCGCGGCGCCGTTCACCTCCGGCATTTTGCTGTCCAGGACCGCCAGCTCGATCGATGGCTCATTTTTGAGCGTACCAAGGGCTTCTTTTCCGCCCGAGCAGCGGATCACGCGGAAGCCCTCCCGTTCCAAAAATTCTCCCAGGATCGAGACTATTTCAGGTTCGTCGTCAACTACCATTATTGTCCGCATTCTTCCCCTCCGGAAATCGGCAGCATAATGATCGCCGTCGTCCCTTTGCCAACCGTACTTTTGTACCGCAGTTCTCCGTTATGCGCCTTGACGATACCGTAGCATACCGACAGGCCCAGCCCGGTCCCTTTCTCTTTCGTCGTGAAGAACGGTTCAAAAACTTTCTTCATGTCTTCTTCCGGCATCCCGCTGCCGGTATCCCTGAACTCAACGCGCAGCATATCGCCCTCCCGCTTCGTGACGACCGTGATGGCGCCCCCATCCGGCATGGCGTCGGCCGCGTTCTTCAGAAGGTTCATGAAGACTTCGTGCATCTGTTTTTCGTCAATGTACGCCTCGGGGATCGAGTCATCGAACCTTCTCAGGATCTTCACGTTTGAGAGGGAATACGGATGTTCGATCAGTTTGATCACAAAGTCAAGGTTATTATTTATATCGATATATTTCCGGTCGCCTTTACTTGGCCGCGAGAATGTCAGGAGCCGCTGTATAATGCTCGTGGCGCGCTCACATTGGTCGATGATGATGCCAAAATTCTCAACAAGGTAATTATTCTGGACATCTTCCATCAGGGAAAGCTGCGCTCTTCCTGATATGATCATTAACGGATTATTGACCTCATGGGCCATATCAGATACGAGCCGCCCGAGCGACGCGAGCTTTTCCGACTGCACGAGCATGTTCTGGGTCCTGGTAAGCTCCTCGAGATTCTTCTCGAGCGTCTCCCTGATCTGGTTATTGTCATCAAGCATGCTCATCAGTATCTCTCTTGACTTGATCGCCGCCTTGAGCGACTCATCGAGTTTCGCCGCCTGATCCTTCAGCTGCAGCTGGCTCTTCCAGAGCTCCTCCTCGACTTTCTCACTGCGCTTTATCTCCAGAGCCAGTTCATCGCGGGATATCGTCGTGCGCGTGAGGTCTTGGACCATTCTGTTAAAAGAGTCGGCGAGCTCTTCCACTTCATCGCCGGTATTCACCGTGATCTTACGCCCCCAATCCCCGCGGGATATCCGCTCGGTAGCGTCGCGCAGATACATGATCGGCCGCGAGAGGATCCCGCCGAAAATAAAGCCGAGTGGAATAAGGATGAGTATCAAAAGCCCGGCAAGCTGTGCCCCCCGGCGAAGATATTTAAAAAGCGGCGCGTATACTTCGGCAACGGGCTGAAGAACACATAGCTTCCATTCGTCGTGCTGAAAGAGCGGCAGCATCGCGTAGACGTTCGCCCAGGTGACCAATACTTTACCGTCGTGAAACGGAGAATCGGCGAAGCACCATTTTCCCTCGCCTTGAAATATCGCGCGAAGCGTCTCTTCCCGAAAGATAATGGGGGCCTCCGCTTCTTGCCCAAGCGAAGAGAGAACGGCCCCGTTTTGGTCAATAAGAACCGTGGATCCCGATCGTCCCACTTTGAAGTTCCTTACCGGGCTCATAAAACTCTCGACGGCGAGAATGACCTTGCAGACCCCGACAAGCTCCCCATCGGGTTCCCGCAGCGCGATCGATACGGGTATCGCCAACGTCGCGCTCAAGGCGTCATATTCGATATCGCCGACGAAGATCTTTTTCCGCGTGCTCTTCGCCGCTTCCTGCCACCACCGCTCATCGGCCCGGTAGAAGTCGTTTGTCCTTCCGGATGCCGCGGCGAGGCCGCCGAACTTGTCGGTCACGAAGATCTCACCGAGTGAAAATTCATTCGCTACAAGGCGCCGAAGCCGCCTGCTTAAGATATTATCGAGGAACTCCTTCTCCATCAATTCGTCGATCGACTCACCGGTCCACCGTTCTTCCATGCTTCGCAGGTACGAGAGGACCTCTTCCCTTGTCCTGCCGCTGTATTTCATATTTATACCGCTGACGATATCGCGCCAGATCGGGCTATCGGTATACGCGACGATATCACGCAGTTTACCATCGAATCGATCGGTGATCGACCCGGCGAAGACCTCCGCGAGCGAGCGGTTCTTTTCATACGAGATCGTGCTCAGAAGATCGAACCCCCAGAAGTACCCCAGTCCGAGGCCAAAGAGAAGCCCAACGGCCATGAGCGTCATGATAAAAATAATGATCTTTTTTCTGATGCTGATCTTCAGTCTCATCGTATCACGCTTGCCGCTTGACAAGTTCCTTCTCGAGCCGGTCGATCACAGCTTTCAGCTCGAGGATCCGCTCTTCCCTGCCGAACGACGCCTTATAAAATATTTCAAGCTCTTTCAAATGTTTCTTCGCCTCTTCCTCAACATTCTTCCGTTCCGTAATATCTTGAATGGACCCTGAGATCCTGAGCGGCTGCCCGGCGTCATCCCATATCGCCTGCCCGCGCCCTCTGAACCAGCGGTATTCTCCGCTTTTATTCTGAAGCCGGAATTCCATGTCGAAGGGGATCCGCTTCTGAAAATGATCCCGGACCGCATCCTGATAACGCGCCGAATCTTCGGGGTGAAGCAGCGAGCAAAAGGCCGAGTGGCTCGCCCGTATTTCTCCGTCGGCGTACCCCAAAAGCCCGTAGAACCGGGACGACCACCATTGGCCGTCGCCTCGAACGTCCAGCCAGTCCCACAATCCGTCATTGGCGCCTTTTACCGCGAGGTCGAAACGCTCCTCGCTCTTGCGAAGCTCCACCTCCATCTTTTTCCGGTCCGTGATGTCACGGCCGTAAATATTCACGTACTTGGCTTCAACAACCGGCGTCACCGCAAGCGAAAGCGTCCGCCCTTTGACCGTCGTCTCAGCCTGCTCTCTCGATCCGCTGGCGAGAACGCCTTGAATAATGGAGCGCCATCGTTCCGGAACGGTCTTACCGATCCCCGAATTCCAGTCGCTCAAAAGCGGCCTGCTCGCCCAATTCGCGTAGAGTACGATGCCGTCACCGGTTACCCGCAGCACAGGGTCCGGGTCTTCCGACGGGAATTTCGCGAGATTGCTTATCTGGTCCTCGACGGTCCTCCGCTCGGTGATGTCCCGGTAGATCCCCATCAGGTAGATCCCGCCGCGGATCGACAGGGGGGACGCGTTCACATCGGTAAAGAATATTCTGCCGTCTTTACACCTCAACGGGATATCTTTCGCAAGCGTGATCTTTCTCTCGGTCTGTTTCTCGAACTGTTCGAGAGCATACGGCAGGTCTTCGGCGGGATGGATATCTTCCAGGCGCAAGAGCGCTATCTCAGCGGGGGTATATCCAAGCAGTTCGCAGATCTTTTTGTTCGCGGTGAGGATCCTCTTCGTTTCGGAATCCACGATCAGTATTCCGTCCATGGCGCAATCAAAAACGTTCCTGAACTTCTCTTCCGACTCCTTCAGGGCCGCTTCGGCTTTTGTTAAGCCGACAACAAATTGCTCCAGCTCACCGACCCGGCGGCGAAGTTCGGCCAACTCGGTAATAAGCTCTTTTTGTGTCTTTTTCTGATCGCTCATATCGCCCGCAAAAAGGGTTCCAGGACCGCTCCTGGAACCCTTTCGTAGATGTTACAATATCCTATACTTACCCATATATCGTTCTCATATCTGTATGTATAAATAATTTAGCACATAATCTGCCGGTAAGCAAGGGGGGGTTGGTTTTTGATGAAAAAATATTAAATTTGGTATCTGGTATCTTGTATCTGGTATCTGGAAAAATTCGACTATAGCCCTTTTCAAAATCCGAATGAAAATTCGGTACGCCAAATACTAGATACGAGATACCAGATACGAAATCTGCGCGATATGCGTTCTAACCAAGCGTCCGATACCCCGACGCCGGCCTCTTGAATAACCTCTTCAGGAGTTCTTTCGCGATCCTCTCGTACAGTATACCGTAGCTCTCTTCCCGCGTGACCGTCTTGCTCGTTACCGTCGCCTTGATCTTATCGCGCCAGATCCGCTCTCCGCTGACCGCGTTCAGGACTTTCGCGATAACCTGGATGCGGGCGTAGTTCTCCTTCGTCAGTACGTCGTACGCCGCCGTCGTGATACCGGCTACCATATCGACCGGGTCGTCTTTGGTCCAGACATATTCGGTGACCTCGACATCGATCATGATATCGGCGTCCTTCCTGCTCTGAACAATGGTAAACGTGTGACTTTTCCGCGCCGCGAGCGCCTCCTCGAAGGATCTCTTGAGGGCGGCCGTATTGATCTCGTTCGAATCCGAAGCGTTCACGAGGTCCTTTACGTAAACTTTTATCGCGCCTTTTTTGTCGAGATAATCGACGATATTCTCTCTTCCCGCGTACGCTCCGCCCGGGATCAATACGGCGGCCGCGGCCGCGATCATCGTCAGTACGGTAATTATCTTCATCTGCCCTCTCCTTCTTGAGCGTTTCCTCATTTTCTCAATTTGTTCTTAAGCTGCGAAAGATATACTATGTGGCTCTTCTCTTCCTCGATAAGCTGTTGGACGATCTTTCTGTTCTGTTCGGGAACATGCGGAATGAGCTCATTGAAAAAGAGGATCGCGTCCTTTTCGAACCCGATCCCGTACTGTACCGCTGACGCCGGCGAGGTCACATTCTTTTCAAAGTTCTCGGAAGCGACGTTCTGATAGAGCTGATCGTCCACGAGCGCCTTCGCGTAGTCCTCAAGCTCACCCGCATAAGAATCGGTCGCCTCGGACCCTATCAGGCTGTCCCTGATCTCGATAAATCTTAAAATATGTTCCTCTTCCCAGTTCCGTAATTTCGTGAAGAGGTCTTTCAATTCCTTATTATCGAACGATCTGGCCACACGGCCGTAGAAGTCCCGCCGTTTCTTCTCTTTCTCGATACCGATATCAACAACTTCAGGAGCATTAAAAAGTCCCATTTTGCGCCTCCTTCTTCAACATTTTCTCTATTTAACGATTCAAGTCTATTATAACGCATTCGTTAGTATTTTCCAGTATTTTGTTTATTTGGGGCTTGAGCGGATTAACGAGGACCTCACAATAAGAGATATCGTATCTAGTATCTTGTATCTA
>JBDRSA010000101.1:0-13047 GCA_043825275.1 Candidatus Omnitrophota bacterium | reverse complement strand
ATGCGCTTTTAACCTGGATCCTGACAAGCTTGCCGCTGATATCTATCGCCAGATCATACGGTAACCTGTCTCCGATAGGTTTTAAGACCTTAAAACCTTTTTTTAAAAGCGCGGTATTAACGGCAGACTCTGCGATATCTGACTTGAGCTTTGTGTCCATATTGAGCCCAACGAGCTACCAGGCTGCTCCACCCCGCAATGTTCGTTCATTATATCACAGGACAGAGAGAATGCAAGGTTTATTATTTGTAAGAGTTCGGCCTTAGGAAGCACGGCTCGGCATAAGGCCCTGCAAGAGCCTCAAAAGGGGGTATCGATGAAATTACTTCTGAGGCTGGATTATTACTATTATTTTTCCGTCACCACTCGATACAGGATCTCGCCGTCCCGCACCAATCCCATCTTCTCACGCGCCGCTCTCTCGATCGCGACAGGATCATCTTTCAAAAGCTTTGCCTGCTCCCGCAGCGTCCGGTTCTCCTGCTCAGATCGCCGGATCCTCTCTTCAAGCTCCCGATTTCTCACCTTGAGCTCCTGATACTTGGAAAACCCCGGAAAGAAGAGGATCGCCAGCGCTATCGCCAGGATCAAAAGCCGCATGATCAGACCTTTTTTTGCCATAGCCGGCTTCCATACACCGCCCGCTCGCCGAGCTCTTCTTCGATGCGCAGGAGTTCGTTATACTTCGCGATACGGTCGGTCCTGCAGACAGAGCCTGTTTTGATCTGGCCGGTACCCGTCGCCACGACGAGATGCGAGATCGTCGTATCCTCGGTCTCTCCGGAACGATGAGAAATGACGGAGGTGTACCCGGACCGCTTCGCCATTTCTATCGCGTCGAGCGTCTCCGAAAGCGTGCCGATCTGATTTACTTTGATCAGGATGGAATTCGCGACGCCTTTCTTGATCCCCTCGGCAAGCCGCTTCGTATTCGTGACGAATAGATCGTCGCCGACCAGCTGTATTTTCTTGCCGAGCTTCGCGGTGAGGCTTTCCCATCCGCTCCAGTCATCCTCGGCGAGGCCGTCCTCGATCGATACGATCGGATATTTCTCCGTCCAGCGGGAATAGAACTCCACCATATCGGCGCTCGTATTCTCTTTTTTCGTCTCGGCTTCAAGAAGGTACTTCCCGTCCTCATAGAACGAGCTTGAAGCGGGATCGAGCGCGATAAAAATGTCTTTCCCCGCCTTGTATCCCGCTGTGTCGATCGCCTGGAGGATCACCTCGATCGCTTCCTCGTTCGATCGCAGGTCCGGCGCGAACCCCCCTTCGTCGCCGACCGCCGTCGAAAGCTTCTTCTCTTTCAGGATCTTCTTCAGGGTGTGAAACACCTCGGATCCCATTCTGAGCGCCTGCGAGAACTTCTCCGCGCCAAGCGGCATGATCATAAACTCCTGGAGGTCCACATTATTATCGGCATGCGCCCCGCCGTTCATGATATTCATCATCGGCACCGGAAGGATATTGGCGTTATCCCCGCCAATATAGGTATAAAGAGGAAGCTTTTTCGAATCGGCGCACGCTTTGGCCGCGGCAAGCGACACGCCGAGGATCGCGTTCGCGCCGAGACGGGACTTGTTCTCGGTACCGTCAAGAGTTTTCAGGAACTCGTCGAATGACGCCTGCCTGATCGCGTCCTTCCCCAGAATAGCATTCTTGATCTCTCCGTTGACGTTCGCGACCGCCTTTGAGACGCCTTTGCCCATATAGCGGGACGCGTCGCCGTCGCGAAGCTCTACCGCTTCATGTTCGCCGGTCGAGGCGCCGCTCGGCACGGCCGCTCTCCCGAACGACCCGTCCTCTAACACCATGTCGACTTCAACGGTCGGATTGCCTCTTGAATCAAGGATCTCACGCGCCCGTACATCTTTGACCTTTGTGCTCATTTCCGGCTCCTTTGTATTTTTTCAGCGTTCAATTAGTAGTCTATTAATTCTTGTCATTCCCGCGCAAGCGGGAATCCATGTCCTTTTTGTTCTCTTTAAGCATTCCGAAAAATCCAACGCAAATAACATTGTTCTGGATTCCCGCTTTCGCGGGAATGACAAAAACCTAATTTGTACAGTAATGACTATTCTTTGATCGTCACTTTTCTTCCGTCCACCTTCAGGCGGCCCTCGACAAAAAGCTTAACCGCCTCGGGATATATTGTGTGCTCCTCTTTGTGGATCCGCTCGAGGAGCGTCTCTTCCGTATCGTTGTCACGTATCACCACGGCGCTCTGTAATATGATGGGGCCGTGGTCGAGCATTTCATCGACAAAATGGACCGTCGGTCCGGTCACCTTCGAACCGTACTCAAGAGCGTCCCGAACACCGCGCGTCCCTTTGAACGACGGAAGCAGCGACGGATGGATATTGAGGGTCCTGTTCTTGAACTCACCGGTAAAATAGGGGCTCATAAGCCGCATAAACCCGGCAAGAACAACAAGCTCAACGTTCCTCGCGCGCAGTTCTTTGACGATTTTCCTGTCGTAGTCCTCTCTTGAGGCGAACCCTTTCGATTCAAGAATAATGGTTTCAATACCGGCTTTCTTCGCGCGCTCTAAGGCGTAGGCGTGCGCGTTATCGCTCAGGACAAGCGCGATCATCGCCTTGATGGACCCCGACGCCACGGCGTCTATGATCGCCTGGAGATTCGTGCCGCTTCCTGAACAGAGAACCGCGATGTTCATTGTTATCATCCCTTATATCGTGCGAATCATGTTTCGTATATCGTATTTCGTCGTTCGTATGTCGTTTTGTTTTTACTATATGCTACATTCCGTTAATGTCCAAATTAGCTGTCATTGCGAGCGAAGCCCTGAGCCTGTCGAAGGGCGAAGCGAAGCCTGCCTGCCGGCAGGCAATCTCCCGAGCGTAGTCCTAAACTTGTCGAAGCACGAAGCGAGGGTCTCTTTTTATAATTCTGACTGAGATTGCTTCGTCGGCCAAAAGGCCTCCTCGCAAAGACAACATGAGATCGAATTTCAAAATACTTTATTCAACAAACAACCAGATACAAACTTCGCTGCCAACAGCTATTTTACAACAAACTAACGTTCTATTAAAGCTATCATTTAAACCAACGGTCTTCAGCATGCTAAAAACTCATCGCGCCGACGAACTCATCCTGGAACGACTTCTCTTCGTGGAGCCGCACATGGGTTACCTTTTGGTGAATATCGCGCGCGATCTTCCGTATACCCTGATCACACAGGATCATTTTCGCCCCTTTCAGCGCGCCGTGCGGAATAAAGCTGACCTTCTCGAGGCTGATGTCTTTCGGAACGATGCCGATCCGGCGGGCGCTCTCCTTCGAGAGGTGATTACCGAACCTTCCCGTCAGGAAGATCGTATCGATCTTTTCTTCAAATCTTCCCCGCAGGATCTTGACCGCCGCCTGAATAGCCGCTTTCGCCAGCTGCAGCTCCCGGACATCCTGCTGGGTAAGGTAAAGCTCGTTGTGTATCCTGAAGCGGTTCTCCGCGATCCTTCCTGAACGGTCAAGCACTTTCATATCAAGGAGGCTTCTCAAAAGATCGATCAGCGCGCTGCCGCAGACGCCGGCAGGCGCCTCATTGCCGATCGTTGTAAACCGGATCGTATTATCCTCGCCGACAGAGACGGATTCGATAGCGCCCCGTACCGCGGGCATGCCGCAGCTGATCTTCCATCCTTCAAAAGCGGGCCCCGCGCTCGTCGAGGCGACCACGATCCGGTCCTTCGTCCCCAGGACAACTTCGCCGTTCGACCCGATATCGATGATCAGATTCAATGAATCGGACTTATAGAGGCCCGACGATATAATAACAGCGATCGCGTCCGAGCCGACAAAGCCGCCGAGGTTGGGCAAAAATTCGAAATCGGCCTCCGGACATACCGCGATCCCGAGAGATCCCGCTTTCGCCGTAAACTTCTCCCCCTCCGACGACGGTCTGAACGGAGCTCTGGCGAGCTTCCGCGGTACGATCGAAAGCGCCAGATGGTGCATGGCGCTGTTGCCGACGCATACGATCTCACCGATATCCGCGGGCGGATGTCCGCCCGAGTCAACAAGATCGTCGGCCAATGCGCAGATCGTCTCGATCAGCTCCCTGTTCAGACGGTTCAGTCCGCCAACGCCGGTCAGCGCGAAATTGAGCCTCGAGAGAACATCGGCGCCGTGCATGAACTGCTTATTCGGCAGTGACTCAAAAGCGAGCTCTTTTCCGCTCGCGAGATCAACGAGCGAACCTTCGACTTTTGACGTACCGACATCGATCGCGATACCGAGCTTCATCTTATTCTCCGAGCGCTCCTCTGATCTTCGAGGCGATCGCGTCTTTCGAATTGACGCCGATCATGCGCGACGCTTCCCGGCCGCCCTTAAAAAGGATCAGCGTCGGAATATTGAGGATCGAGAGCTTCGTCGCGATCTCGGGATTATCATCCACGTTGACCTTCCCCGTCTTCATCTTTCCTTCGAACTCGCCGGCGATCTCCTTCACCGTCGGCTCGAGCAGCTTGCAGGGAGCGCACCAGCTCGCCCAGAAATCGACGAGAACCGGATCCTTTGAATCGATCACTTCCCGGTCAAAATTTTCTTTATTGAACTCCTGTACCGTTGCCATCTACTCCTCCTCTTATTTACGTTACAATCGATGCTGGTTTTCAGTTATCAGATGTCGGTTGTCAGTCATACGTTACGCGCCATTTTTTTCAAAAATTACTGGCTAACTGGTACCTGGCAACTGGCAACCTCTCTTTAATAACCTTCGTCGGACACACCTCGGCGCATTTGCCGATGTTCTCACAAGCGTCGAAGTTGATGCGCGAGAGATACTGTTCGACCTTGATCGCGCTCTTGGGGCACGCTTTCTCGCATTTCTTGCAGCCGATACAGCCCCCTTTACATGAACGCGCGACGACCCCGCCCATATCACGTGAACTGCACTTCACGTAGAACCGCTTCTCAATCCTGAGAAGTTCGAAGAGCCCCTTCGGGCACGCAGTGACGCACCGCCCGCATGAAGTGCATTTTCCCGGATCGACCTCAGGCAGGCCTTCGTCTGTTATCCTCAGCGCGTCGAACGCGCAGACCTTAACGCAATCGCCGAATCCGAGACATCCGTACGCGCACGCTTTCTGACCGCCGAAGACAAGCGCCGCCGCTTTGCAGGTCGGTATCCCCGAGTACTCGAAGGTATCCTTTGCCCGCACGCCGCCGTTGCAGCGGAGCGTGGCGACAAGCTTCGCTTTCTTCTCATATGAAACGCCGAGGATCCGCGCGATCTCACTCCTGACAGAATCGTTCGCGACGACACAATCCGAGGGCAGCGCAGCGCCCTTCTTGAGCGCTTCGGCAAACCCTTCACAGCCCGCCGATCCGCACGCGCCGCAATTCGCGCCGGGAAGCTTCGGGATAATGAGAGCAACCGTCGGATCGACCTCAACGCCGAAGAACTTCAACACGAGCGCGAGCCCGAGGCCGAAAACGAGCCCGAGTCCCGCCAGCATAATTACCGGTATCAATAGATCCATAGTTTACTCATGGTCGCATGGCGCAAGCCGCAGGTCGCATTTTCTGTATTCGTCATTGGCCGAACTCTCCGAGTTCGGCCAATGACGGGGGAGGATGAGATTGCGCAGCCTGTTGCGAGAAGCGAAGCGACGAAGCAATCACCGCTCCTCGCAAAGACAAATTTTTGTGAGCACGCATCACAGCCTCTACTTCTTTTTTACCACCACCTGCGACTTGCGTCTTACGCCTTATAGTAATTACAGCTTAAACCCAGAAAACCCCAAAAACGCCATTGACATTAAACTCGCGACGATAAACGTTATCGCGATCCCTCTCAGCGGCGCCGGTACATCGGAAAAATCGAGCCGCTCGCGGATACCCGACATCAGGAATATCGCGATCAGGAATCCGATACCGGCGGAAAAACCCTGCAGCGACGCCTTCAGAAAGCTCGTCTGGACCGCTTTCCCTTCAAAAAAGAACTGGTCAATATTCAGCACCGCCACACCGAAGACCGCGCAGTTGGTCGTAATAAGCGCCAGGTAAATGCCGAACGCTTTATAGATAGCCGGCGCGAACTTGCGCAGTATGATCTCGACAAACTGCACGAATGAGGCGATGACAAGAATGAACGCGACCGTCCTGAGATACTCGAGGTTATACGGCAGAAGGATGTACCGGTAGATCGCCCAGGTAATGATCGAGGCCATCGTCATGACAAAGGTGACCGCGAGCCCCATGCTGAGCGCGGGCTTCGTCGATCTGGAGACGCCGATAAAGGGACAGAGCCCCAGGAACTTCGTCAGGATGAAATTATTGACGAAGACAGCGCTTATCGCGATCATTAAAAGTCCCGAGAAGTCCATGCTTTAGCGCCTCCTCATGCTCATAAGATTGAAGAACCCGATCAGGAGCCCGATCGTAAGGAGAGCGCCCGGCGCCAGGATCATAAAGAGCGGCATCGGAAGGTCGCCCGCTACGGAAAAACCGAGGATGGCGCCCGTACCCAGCAGCTCCCGGATCGCCGATATTATAATAAGCGCCAGCGTGAACCCTAACCCCATGCCCAGGGCGTCAACGATCGACCGCGCCATCGGCTCCCGCGAAAAGAACGCCTCCGCGCGGCCCAGGACGATACAATTCACCACGATCAGCGGAACGAATATCCCGAGCGATTTGCTGAGCGGCGGGAAATAAGCCTTCATACAAAGCTCCACGATCGTGACGAATGTCGCGATAACAACGATGAAGCACGGTATACGGACCTCCCGCGGAATGATCGAACGCACCAGAGATATGATAATGCCGGATCCTACCAGCACGAACGTCGCCGCCAGCCCCATACCGATACCGTTGACGACCGTTGTCGAGACCGCGAGCGTCGGACAGAGGCCTAAAGCGAGCCGAAAAACCGGGTTCTCTTTCCAGATGCCTTTTAAGAATTCTTTCGAAATACTCATCGCTTCACCTTCGCCAAGAAACTATTGACCGACGTGTTAATACCTTCGACGACCGCTTTGCTCGAGATCGTCGCGGCGGTTATCGCGTCGATCTCATCGAGCGAGATCGTTGTCGCGTTCTTCCCGATAAACTGTTGAAGGAACCAGGGGCGCTTACTTCCCCTTTTTATCTCAACGATACGCGCGCCCAGGCCCGGCGTCTCCGCCTGGCTCAACACGCTCACGCCCTGGATAACGCCCGCCTCCGTTATGCCGACAAGCATCCTGATCGGTCCGGAATAGCCGGAACCGTTTACTTTGACACAGTACCCGGCCAGGCGCTTGCCTTTATACGCGTCGTAGTATTGTATGCTGCCGATCTTCTTCGCCTCGAAAGAATCCGCCAGAGGCATCACCATCTTAAGCGCGTTCTTCTCTTCCTCTTTCGCGTACGCTTCGATAACCGGTTTCGTCGCCTTATTGGTGAGCGCCAGGACAAATGAGGCGGCAAAGCATATTATGCTGAGGACCATCGCGTATTGGAGCATTTTCTTCATTGCTTGTGCCTTTTTAATTCGGTTCACGGTGTACGGTTTTCGGTTTACGGTATTATTCCCGTAGTCCTATAGTGAATATCTTTTTACCGTTCACCATAAACCGTTAACCGTAAACCATCTCTGCGCTATGCGCCTTGCGCTTTGCTCTTTGCCGCCCACCCAAACCACTTCGGGAACGTGAGCCGGTCGATCATCGGCGTCATCGCGTTCATGATCAGGATCGAATACGAAACTCCTTCCGGATAACCGCAGAATCTCCGGATAATAAATGTCAAGAGCCCACACCCGAACGCGAAGACCAGTTTTCCCTTCGATGTCATCGGTGAGGTGACATAATCCGTCGCCATAAAAAGCGCGCCTAAAAAGAGCCCGCCGGTCAGTACAAAAAAGAGCGTGTCGCCGGTACAAAAGCCTTCGGGCCCGTTAAAGATCCAGCTCATCACGCCGACGGTCGTTATATACGTTAACGGGATATGCCAGGAGATGTACCCCCGTATAAAAAGGTACGCCGCGCCGCCCAGAAGAAGCGCCGCGCTCAGTTCTCCGATGCACCCGCCACGCACACCGAACAAAAGATCGATCTTTGATATACCGGCGACCGATGCAAAACCTTCTTCTTTGAGTATCCCGAGCGGCGTTGCCGAAGTGACCGCGTCAACGACCCATCGCGGACTCTTCCAGGTCGTCATATACACCGGCCACGACGCCAAAAGGAACGCTCTCCCCGCGAGGGCGGGGTTGAATATATTGTGGCCAAGCCCGCCGAAAACGAGCTTGCCGATGGCGATCGCGAAGACGGAGCCGATCACCGGGATCCAGAGCGGTACGCCGGCCGGAAGATTGTACGCCAGAAGGAGACCCGTCAGAACGGCGCTTCCGTCGGATATGGTCCGCTTCCGTTTCGTGCAGGTCTGTATCAGCGCTTCCGAGGCAACCGCGCTCAGAACGCTTGCGGCAATAACGAAAAGCGCTTGTACGCCGAAGACATAAACGCCCCAGCATCCGGCCGGAACCAGCGCCCCCACGACCGACCACATGATCTTCCTGGTGGTCTCGTTCGAACGTATGTGCGGTGATATTGTTACCGTTAGCGATTCAGGCATTTCTTGTGCATCTACCTCTATTTAGTCGCAGGTTGCCAGGTTCCAGGTTGCATTTTCTGTATTCGTCATTGGCCGAACTCGGAGAGTTCGGCACTCTCTCGGACATTTCGTCCTCGGTCGCGAGCAAACTCTCTCTGTTCGTCATTGCGACCCCGCCAGGGCGGGGGAAGCAATCTCCCGAGTACTTCGACTGCGCTCAGCATAAACTCCGCGAGGGTCTTTCTTTCATTATTCTGACTGAGATTGCTTCGTCAGTCGCTTCGCTCCTTTCTCGCAATGACGGGGGAGGATGAGATTGCGCAGCCTGTTGCGAGAAGCGAAGCGACGAAGCAATCACCGCTCCTCGCAAAGACAAATTTTTATGAGCACGCATCACAGCCTCTACTTCTTTTTTACCACCAATTCCGCCTTGCCCAGCTTCATATAATCGACCAGCGGAATGGCCGCCGGGCAGCCGTAAGCGCAAGCGCCGCATTCGATACAGGCGGCGATGCCTGACGCGGCAGCGTCGTCATAGCGTTCTTTTTTTACATAATTCATCAATGAAGCCGGCATCAGGTTCATCGGACAGTGGTCAAAGCATCTGCCGCACCGGATGCACGCGGTCTCTTGGGCTCTCTTCATCTCGTCATCCGACAGAACGAGGATGCCGCTGGTACCTTTTATGATGGGAAGATCACGCGTATACTGGGCGATCCCCATCATCGGCCCGCCGAAGATGATCTTTTTAGGGTCCTTCGAAAACCCGCCGCATTCATCGATCAGTTCCTGCAAGGGCGTCCCAAGGCGCACGAGAAGATTTTTCGGTTCTTTGATACAGGGCCCGGTAACGGTCACGCACCGCTCGATAAGCGGCTTATCCAAACAAACAGCTTCATATACCGCCAGGGCGGTACCAACATTCTGCACGACGCACCCGACATCCATCGGAAGCCCTCCGGCGGGGACAACTCTGTTTACGGCGCTTTTAATAAGCTGTTTCTCGGCCCCCTGAGGGTACTTCGTCTTTAATATGATTATTTCCGGTCTGAAGTCTGCGGTCTGTGGTCTGTGGTCTGCGATGGCCCGCTCCATGACCGCGGCGGCGCTCACTTTATTATCCTCAACGGCGATGATAACCCGCTCAGGCGCGAGGATCTTCGCGAACGCCGCGAGCCCTTGCAGCACTTCACCGGCCCGCTCCATCATCAGCCGGTAATCGCAGGTAAGATACGGTTCGCATTCGGCTCCGTTCAGGATAACGATATCGATCGGCTTATTCTTCGGCGGCGAAAGCTTCACATGGGTCGGGAACGCCGCGCCGCCCATCCCGACGATCCCGGCGCTCCGTACAGCCTCGAGAAGCTTTTCTTTTGAGATATTTTCGATACTGCGGGACTTGTCCGACGGCAGGCCTACCGGATCATCCCCGGCGTCTTCAGTTCGCTCAATAACGACCGACGCGCACTTCCCCAGCACCGGATGAGGAAGATCGGCTATCGTAAGTATTTTCCCCGATATCGAAGCGTGGACGGGGCTCGTAATAAACGCGTCCGCCGCGCCGATCCGGTCGCCGGCCTTCACCATGTCGCCGGCCTTCACCGTAGGTTTGCAGGGCACACCGATATGCTGTACAAGAGGAAGGGTGACTTTTTTCGGCAAGGACAATCTTATTATTTCTTTACCGGAAGTACGCGTCTTCATCCCCGAGGGATGAACGCCCCCGCGGAACCCCTTAAAAAAAAGAAAAGTGCCCGGCATAGTAGTTATTATTATACACGGCAGGGTTCGTTTGTCAAAATCTTATTGACTTTTGAGATAAAGAGTACTATTCTAATACCTATGAATGAGAAAAAAGTTAAAAGTACGCGAGAGATCAAGCTGCACTGCTGCGAAAGCTGCCAGCTGTATTGGACCTGTGAATTGAAGTGGTACCGGGGAGAACGGGGCGAAGAGAATATCTGCTGCACACTCTGCCAGTATTACCAGGTGTGCGTCGATAAAGCGAATAAAAAGATGAAAAAATCGGCCGTTAAATAATCAGGCCGTTCGTCGCTCAAGGATCAACCCCGCTACACCGAACATTCCGAACATCACGCCGCTGGCCGCCAGGATCCATCCCTGATCGACGCATTTCGAAAGAAGCGACGCGACGATCATCGAGATCATGAAGGCCGCGTGCCCCGCCGCCTCAAGCGAACTGAAGACCCTCCCCCACGCCACATCGGGAATGACCTCATGGACCATCGTATTGACGCATATTGTAACGGGACTCGCCGCCAATCCCAGCAGGAACGACAATCCGAACCCCAGAAGTCTGCCCGGATAATGCGCGATACCCGCGGTAAAAAGAACGATCATCACGCCCGTAGCGATAAAACTGTAGAACGAGGCCTTTCTTTTCGAAAATGGCTCGCCTAATTTTCCATAGAGGATCGTCCCGGTAAAGAGCCCTCCCATCAGGAACATCCCGAAGAACGCCAGGTCTTTCGTCGCCGAGCCGAACGCTTCCTGTATAAAGACGACCAGCACACAATAGATCGCGCCGAGGCTCGCCATAAAAAGCAAAAATATCCACGCGACGATCCGCGTGCCGCCCGTTATGGTGAGATACCGGATACCCTCCTTGATCTCGGCAAAGACGGACCGCCTGATCGAATGGCCGAGCGCAGATCCCGCTTTCGCCAGATTATGCTTCATCCGGTCGATCGCTTTTTTTGATACGATCATCGCGATCAGCGCCGCCGAAAAGAAGAACGTCGCGCTGTCGATATAAAATCCGCCTGATGCGCCGACAAATTTGATATTCACGATGAGTCCCGCGACGACGAGCCCGATGGCGTTGCCGATCATGCGCGTTGTGTTGGCAAGTGAATTCGCGGTGAGGAGCTTATCGCCCGCCACCAGGTCCGGAATGAACGCCATTCTGCTCGGAATAAAGAACCTCGTCACCGAGTATAAAAGGAATACGGCGCAGTAGACAAGGGCTATCTGATTCATCAGAACAAAGATCGGGATGAGTAATACGAGAAAACCCCGCAGGATATCCGAGACGATCATCGTCGTCTTCCGGTCCCACCGGTCGGCCCAGACGCCGGCGACCGGGCCGATCACAAAAACGGGGATCAGGGTAAATGAAGTAAGCTTGGCGAGCGCGATGCTCGAGCCGGGAGCGATCTGGTAAACGAACGCGATCAGCGCCATCTGGGTGAGCCGGTCGCCGAAATTGGAGACGACCTGGCCGAGCCAGAAGAGCGAAAAGTTCCTGTTCTTAAAAAGAATGTCCCGGAATCTCGTCATAATGGAAAACTATACCATATGGACAGGGGGAAGGCAAGGGTGGCAGGCTTAGGGTAGGTGCTAGGTGTCAGGTTTTAGGTGTTAGGAATAGCATAGCGCATAGTGCATAGAGTAAAAGACGGTTTACGGTTAACGGTTTACGGTGAACGGTAAAAAGATATTCACTATAGGACTACAGGAAAAATCCCGTAAACCGAAAACCGTACACCGTGAACCGTAATTTTAAACTTGTGTCTTGTGTGCGGAATCACCCGGCCCTTTTAAGCATCCGGTCGAATGTTCGCGAGAGGCGTGATTTTTTATCGACCAGTGATATCTTTTTGAGCCAGGAACGGATATACCGGATATCGAGTTTTCCTTTTTGACGGATCAGAATGCCCTTAAGATCTTCTTTGTCTCTCGGCCTTGAGCTGGTGATCTTGTGGATAATAAGATCTTCCGGACTTACCACCTTACATCGTATCGACCCGATCTTCTTGAGCTTTGCCCTTCGTATCCCGGCTTCTTCGATCGAGTTTTCGGCGATGATAATGTCGCATCTTCCCGTTACCGTGCCTTTTGAGAATTCCATCGGAATAACGCCTGTATTTTTTGCCAATAAATGCACATCGGAAGAGGCCGGATAAAATCCGTATTTCTTAGCTGTCCCGATAAAACGTTCTATCTCCTCTTTACGCAGCGCTATATTAACATCGACATCAGCGGTAAGCCTCGGCTCTCCGTACAAAGCCACCGCTATACCGCCAAGGATAGCGTACTTTGTTTTTGTGACGGATAAAAGGTTGGTCAGCGATCTCAGCTGTACTATGAACGGGTTCATGCGGTAACCTTATTGAATAACCGATGAACCGCTGAAAGTGTCGAAATATGGTCGGCGCGAACTTTCCGAAGATCGCGCTGCGTGGTGTTCGGGATAATGGCCTGATAGAGCTCCGCGGCGGTCCGGAATCCTCCACTTTCCGTAAGACACGGCAAGGAGCTCTTTTTCAGCTTCGTTTCGAATTCCCGAATTGTCTTCCAATTTCGTCGTAGAAATCTTTTTTTTCTTGCCATCTTTTGCTCTACCCTTTAATATGATAGTACCACATCGACGGGGGGAAGGCAAGGGGGCAGGTTTAGGTTAGGAATAGCATAGCGCATGGCACAGAGATGGTTTACGGTTAACGGTTTACGGTGAACGGTAAA
>JBDRSA010000100.1:0-15771 GCA_043825275.1 Candidatus Omnitrophota bacterium | reverse complement strand
CTCGCAGTTTTTCTAGAAAACCTACATCTTCGCCATGCGTATGAATAATGAATGGAATTCTGAATAGCCTGTTTAAAACCAGCCCGGCCAGTCCGGTGGGGAGGATCTCACCGCAATGCATAACATCGGGCCTCACCTTTAGACAGAGGATAACCCCGTGGAAGATCAACGCGATACATGTACACAGATCGCGCATCTGTGATCCCTCGGGAAAGATTTTCCCAACAGGAATCCTATAGATCGAATAATCCTGTTTTTTGTCAAATTCAGCTCCGCCCTTTCCCAGGCCCGTAAGTACCGTAACGCTCCCCCGCGGCAAGTTCTTGCAGATATTATGATAATAGACCCTTGAGCCGCCCCAGTGCGGAAGAAAATTATCTGTAATAAAGAGGATTCTAACCTTCACCGGTTACCTCATGATCTAATAATGTTTTCCGCTCCGGCATTCTCGATGTACTGCCCTCAGACAGACTTCTTGAAAACCAGAAGATTTTCGACATACCATTTTTGAATGCCTTTGATCGCGGTCATCTTCTTCTTGAGCGTCTCTGTCAATCGCGCGTCATAGGTGAATCCATTTTGATCAAACGTATCGATCCACCATTCGGGTTGATGAACATTAACATGGTCTACTCCGGCTTCGCTGGGAGAGGCCGTAAAAAGAATGGTTGGGCTCGCTCTCGTCAATGACCGTATTAAAACTTCGCTATACTTTTCTTCGATGTGTTCGGCCACTTCAAAACAGAAACAGAGATCATATTGTTTTCCATCGATATAATCATTCCTCAAGTCAAATTGCAGAAAATTATCTTCTTTTATTTTCCGGTTCCGCTTGTTAAAACTGCTCCCGTCTATTCCTAAAACAGATATCTCTCTTGCTTCAAAAGGTCTCAAAATATCTCCAGAGCCGCACCCAAAATCAATGACTGATTCAGGATGAAAGGTTCTCAAGACGAGATCGCAAAACTCCTCCACCCATATTTTATCTCTGTATGGACCGCTGGCAAAATCATCATTGTAAAGATAGTCCAGGTCTTTTTTTATTATCTTTAGTACTGTTAAATAAACATTTCTCGTGATATTTTTCCACCGCAGGCTGATGTAAATAGTTTTAATTATTTTTTTTAGCGGGATAGGCAGGCCTGAATAGACCCGTTTCAATAACCGCATTCCTCACCTCTACTTTTCGATGACCGCATACTTATTACCTGACATGTGTGAAACTCATGCATTCTTGATCGTCCCCTCAAGAATGCACCCAGGTTTAAATTTTTGCTACAGTTTTAATTAATACTCTTGCAGTGATTTCAATTGCGCTGATTCATCCGTAAAATTCAAGGATTTTTCTTTTCTGCCACTAAACAGCAGATCATAAAGAATCTATCCTGATGTCTCCGTGTTCTGCTCAACAAAAGAAGGAATAGCCCAATAAAACGAGCAAGAAAGTCCCACGGCCGAGGCTCCCCCAAGAACTTTGGGTTCTGGACAAGTGCCGCCATCGTACTCCAATAATTACAAAGTGTCTCACAGCGAATAATCTGAAAATCGCTAAAATACCGAAGAAGTACTGACGGAGAAAACCGGTAATAGTCATCCGGAGCTTCGGTAAAGTAGTAAAAAAACGGTGCAACTATCACTGCTGTTCCTCCTATACATAAGACCCTTCTTATCTCAGAAATCACTTTTTTCGGATCCGGAATCTGGCCGAGCATGTTCGCGCAAATAATCCCGTCGACTGAATTATTGGGAAGATCCATCTTTGTCGCATCGAGATAAGTGCACCACTCTTTGTCTTTATGAATATTCGTAACAATATATTCATCCGCCGATGTGGCAAGGTTCTTGTATCCGGAAATCGGCATCGCTCCAAGTTCGACCACTTTTCCTTTTAATGATGGCATGATTTCTTTCAAAAATGCATCTTCCAGAATCCTGGCAGGCGTTCTTTTCCCGGAGAGGTAGTCGACGATACACTTCCAGCCAAGGCATACAGGCCTCGTATACAGCTTGAGCCCCCTCTTTCTATAAAACTCTTCCACAGGTGCCTCCTTCCTGAATCTATTTAAGGCTCAGAAGAGAGCCCATGCACTTATACAAGCTCCGAGAAGTATAACTATAACCATCGCTCTTTTATAAGAAAAGGTTCGGCTGTATAAAGAATAAGCCAAAGCCAAAACAAGAAGGGTTGCAAAACCGTACTTACAGGCAAAAGCCAAGAGCCATGCTCTGGGAAACAGAATAGATCCTCCGAGAAAAGTTATCACGCCGGATACCATCAATAGTGTCAGATAGAAAAATAGCAGGGCTGTCAAATGATTGCGCTTAACTGTACAGGCGGTTTTCTGCGACAGATAGACCACTTTCGGCGCCAGCCTTTTTAACGGAGGCGCCAAATCAGCCCACCACCTCCTGAAGTAGAAACTGTTGATTTTGAGTCGATGGGCGCTCAAATCGGGAACTATCTTGGTTGTCTGGTCAATAGTACGCGCGCAAATATCTTTTTGAGACGCGAGCCATTTCAAAAGTTCTTCAAATTCCCGATAAACATGACCCTTTTTTTCATCTTTGGGATCGGGAAAATCGTATTCATGAAGCACAACGACAATGACAGGCCTTTTCTCCGGAAGACCCCTTGCCAATTCAACCGCGGCCTTCAGTCTGTTCAAGAAGCATGTTTCAGGCAAAAAATTCAACCGGGAAGATTCAAGTATAGAACCCCGTAATGACGCGGAAATCGTTTTGATCCCAAGCTCCTCAAGCGCAAGGAGTGTATTATTGTCGTACTTGTTCCAGGGGGGGATAAAGGTCGCGGCCTGAATACCGAGCATTTCTTCCAGGCAGTTCTTTCCGCTGCTTATTTTCTTCAGCTGGTCCTTATAATCCAACCCGGAAAATTCACTATATCCGCCATCTGCCTCACTGCGAAATGTCTGGTGGGAATACCCGTGCAATGCCGCTTCCAAAATACCGGCCTTGATCGCGTCCTTCAGGATCTCTACCTTTTCCACAGTCAACGGCCTGAAATCCTGGGGGTGTACGTCATGATAATCCCCGGTGCACACATAGGGAACGACCCCGAACGTAGCAGAAAGATTATGGTTCCGAAAGGCTTCGATTAGCTTGATTTCAATATCAGTCGAACTGCGGCTTGAGAAATCGTCGAATCGGAACACGATTATAATCCGCTTTTCCTTATCAACAATATGAGACGCCATAGTAGCGTTTTTATTCTGTGTCATAGTCATAACAGTTAACCTATCGTATGTCCTCGCAGCCAATTGTCTTAAGAAAACGCCTTGCTGTCGGTTCAGGGCTGTAATGCTCGATCGCCCAACGCCTGCCCTCTTCGGAGATCTTTTCGAGTATCCCGATATTCGAACGCAATATACGGATCGCGTCATCAACGGCATCGAGGTCGATCCCGAAATAATGCTTTCGATTCTCCGGCATAACCGGTAAGAGAAAACCGTATTTATCAAAATCAAAATGAAAAGCCGCGCAACCGGCGCTCAGCGACTCCCAAAACCGCCAACTGTCCCATTGTACAATGCGCCGTTGGCGCCTGTCCAACAGGTTCATAACGCTATGCCACGGCATCTTTGGGGCTGATTGATCGCGCGGCCTGGGCGGCACAGGATAACCCCCAAAACAGGCGCACGCTGCCGTTTGCTTCAAACGACCATAATAGTTAGGATAATGCCTGCCTGACTGTTTCCAATACAGATAATGATAGGGGTCATCAGGCGCCGCGTCACACAAATCGATATTCCTGTCGATCGGTAGAATGCTCTGAATTTGATCTATGAATACCCTGTCGGCAATAGATCGAAAATAATGCCTTACTCTATAATTCACCATAATGCATTTTTTTCTCTTAGAGAACGGCGCCGGATCCTGCAATTCCTTCACAATGCGGTTCGAAAGACCAAACGCCCAGGGATGTACATTAGACGGATAATAGCAGCCGGTATTCATGCTCAGTTTAAAAATAAAATCGAACTTTCTGAAGAGAGGATCCCACGATCTGGTCCTGATCCCATCGGCGGTATCAAGATAAACGGTTCTATACTTTCGTCCGGAATGAAGCAGATCTTTTGGAAAAACGTTCCCATAATCAAGCCAATAATTGTTCAGCACAACAACAGTGCAGTCGTCCGGCGTTACGCCGGGGTCATGCCGGAACAGATAGGCCTCCTGACCGGGAACCGTTTGCCAGTAGTTTATATTCGAGAAGAATTCAACGCCGATCGTCTTAAGGCCCTCAGCGATGCAGATCGGCACATGCTGATAGGCGGTCCATGTCAGACTTCGCGGCGGACAACAGTAAAAATATATCCTCCCCATCACACTATCCTTTTTTCCCGGAGACAGAAGCCCTGGGCAGCATGCCGCGCTCGATCTTTTTCTCAAATAATCTGAGCCGCTCCGGCGTTCCTATGTCATAAAAATTTTTCCCGGAAACACACCCGGCAAGAACCTGCCTGCGGATCAACACCGGATACACATCCTTCTCAAGGGAGATCACCGGCTTTCGGGGGAAAAGCCTAAGGATCTCTTTTTTGTATATCCCGACACCGGCGTCAAGGTATCCAAGGCCTGTCCGGCATGACCCTTTTTGGTAGCGGGAAACGAGCCCGTCACGGCCCACTGAAACGCCTCCCGCCGAATCATCTCCTTTGTTCCTTGTAAGGACGAGCCCGCCGATAACCCGCTCTTTAGTAAAAAACCGCTCCAGGCGAGCGTACGAGATCGGCAAAAAAGTGTCCCCGTTTAAAAGCAGAAAAACCGGATCGAGCATTTTTTCCGCTTTCTTGAGCGCGCCGGCGGTCCCCCGAAGACGTTTCTCTTCAGAATAGCGGATACGGACACCGAATTTTCTACCGTCCTTGAAGTATTTCCTCACCTGGCCGCTTCGATATCCTACGCAAAGAAGGATCTCTTGTACCCCTTGATCACGAAGA
Source organism: Candidatus Omnitrophota bacterium (assembly GCA_043825275.1). Taxonomy (GTDB): domain Bacteria; phylum Omnitrophota; class Gorgyraeia; order 2-01-FULL-45-10; family JBDRSA01; genus JBDRSA01. The sequence continues at coordinate 10,810 of JBDRSA010000100.1, read as the reverse complement.
TGTCCTACAAGGTATGACAGGAAGGGCCGTCCGCAGACCGGAGCCATGACCTTCGGTATCTTGTCCGTCAACGGCCGCAGCCGCGTCCCTTTCCCTCCTGCTAAGATCACCGCCTGCGCAAGAGCTTGAAAGCGCCGGGATTTCTGGGTTTTTCGCATTTGAAGTACCTGACCATGTGTTTATTTCTTCGGGAACGCTCTATCCCCATCTACTGTTCTCCGGATCCCCTTCGGGCCTGCTTGGTTTTCTCAACAAAGCCCAGACTTTCGAGGAAACAAGATCGGTAAGAGTTAACGAGGGGTAAAGAGCCTTGCTCTGAGAGAAAATAGCCGGATCGATATCCTGCCACCTATGACTGATAACGGGCATTATCTCAACTATTTCAAACCCGGAAGCTGATGAACACTGCCGCAGCTGCCGCAATGTCATCCGGTTCACCGTCGAACAAAAACGCCATTCGGCAAGATCTGTCTCATGCGGACAATATGTCCGCATGTAGCGTAAAAAATCTTCTGCTGACAATCGCGCGTGCCCCCATGGAAAATCGAGCGTATCAAAGTGCGCGCCTGACTCACAGAAGAACGGATGATAGCGATGCGCGCATATACCATTAGAACGAAGAGCGCGATACATCGACGCGAGCGCCTGCTCCACATCAAGAATATGTTCGAAGGTTTCCCAGCTCAGTATGAGATCATACGTGTCAACCTTATCAAGATCCTTAATGTCAAGGTCATAAAAATTCACGGCGTTCGTTCGGATATCAGGAGATTCTTTTACGAAGGCGTCTCCTATGGCCTGCCTGAAGTCGCGGATCCATCGCGAGCTTTCCCTGATCTCCTCCTCTCCGGCATCCGCATGCGAAACAAAATGTTCTGAAACATCGATCGCGTCTACCCGCGCGGCCCCCCGCTCGATCAGCGCGTACGAACTTGCTCCGTTGAAACATCCGATATCGAGCACTCTTTTCCCGGACACGTCGATATTCCTGATCTTCAGGAATTTCACCATGTCATCGACTTGCCTGCGCCCATGACCGACACAGTCCAGTTTTTTGACAGTTTCCGCGTTGGGGGCCGCCCGTTCCTCATTCATCTGTTTCCAGTTCAAGGCCCATACGCTCTCTTTGTATCCCTTCAATAAGCGAAGAGCGCTGCCTTTGGAATCCACGAACTCGCCGGATATTTCATTGGCCGTCACCTTCGGAATCCTTAAGATACTGAGGTTGAACAGCGCGAGGCATCTTTTGATCGCTGATTTGATTAAACGTTTCATGCCTATCCTATTTTCCTGACTATTATGCCGACAAAAAACTACCTTTAGACACGTACCTAAGATGACAATCGCTTTAAGGCCCATCTTCGTGCTGATGCAAAATATCGCCGAGGGGTAAAGTCAAATAGCATGCTCTCCGTGAGACAGCGCAATCCACGAATGATATTCTTCTCATCAAAAAGATATCTCTTTCCCAATTCCTTCATATGATACGCGTAGATCACCGCGAACTCTTTTCCGCGCGATACGGCGAAATGTCTGTGATGCTTTGTAAGTAAGACAAAGGTCGAGCGATTAAACTCCGGAAGATTGCCTTTTGCGATACTCTCCTTCCGGATCTTATAAGTGTAGAGCGGTTTATTTATGTACACAAAAGATTTATGCTCTCTGAACATACGTATGCGAATATCCCAATCGATCCGCGCGGAAAGAGAAACATCGTACGAGCCTATCTCGATCAACGCCTCTCTTCGAAAAAATGGCGGCATTACAATAAAATCCTTCCGGAGAATTTCAGTCAGCAGGTCTCCTTCGGGGGGATTGGATAAACGTACTTCGCTTTTTCCGTTTTCTATTCTTACGAGGTCCGTCGCGCACCAATCAGCATTTTCCCGCTCCAGCGCCTCAACGCAAGAACACAGCATATGCTCATCAAATTCATCATCAGCGTCGAGAAGCGCGATATATTCTCCGGTCGCGAGAGAAATTCCGGCGTTCCTTGAGAACGACGCGCCGGTGTGCTTATGATACTCATAGCGGATCTTTTCGGCTTCTTTTGCTAAATAGGACGCAACCCGTGATCTGGTGTCATCAGTGGAGCCGTCATCTATGACGATGATCTCGAAATCCTTGAATGTCTGCCCAAGTACCGAATCTATGGCTTTCCCGACTAAGGACACGCAATTATACGTCGGTATGATCACGCTTACCCGGGGAGGCATGATAGTACCTTTCTTGATCTGATCGGAAAAGCGGTCAAAAGAAGTCCTGTGTCGAATACATTATTACTTGTGTTCCCATCGTCTCGAAACGAAACGGCACGTATAAGAGGTCTTTCAATTTCTCCTTAACGGCGGGCTGAGCTTCGGGAGCAGCAAAGAACAGCATAAAACCTCCTCCTCCCGCGCCCAGGAGCTTTCCGCCAAGCGCGCCCGCCCTGATCGCTTCGTTATAGATAGCGTCAATGGTGGATGTTGTAATGAGTTTTGTAAGCTCTCGTTTCATCTGCCATGTCTCATGGAGGAGCTTTCCTATCTTAGTAATATCTTCCGGCCTGCCGTTCAATACTTCCATCGCCTCTCCTACCAGCTCCTGCATACGCGTTAACTGCGCTTTCTTCGAGGAGGAATTCTTGATCTGCTCCGCGGCAATTTCAGAAGCGTTCCGTGAGAAACCGGTAAAATAGAGCATAAGGTGATCTTGGAGCAAATTGACCTTCTCCTGGCTGATAGTGATCGGCCTGACATAAAAATTCTTCTCGCCGCCGAATTCGATCTTGTTGAGCCCGCCAAAGGCCGCAAACGTCTGATCCTGAGAGCCGACGTTCTCACGGATAATATCCTGCTCGATATGTATCGCGTCCCGCGCGATCTGCCGCTTGGTGGGTATCTTTCCGGTGAGCGCAAAGAGCGAGTTCAAAAACCCGACCGTAAAAGAAGAACTTGATCCGAGCCCCGACTGGGCCGGTAGATCGCTCGTATGGACCATCTCTACGCCATGTTGTATCCCCAGGTAATTGAGACACTCACGCACCGAAGGATGTTTGATCTCAGAAACGTCATTGACTTCTTCTTTGAACGTGTAGCGGATACGGTACCGAAAATTAAAAAACGGAGGCAAATAGCGGCAGCTGATATAACAGTATTTATTGATCGTTGTTCCAATCACAGCTCCGCCGTTCTCACGGTACCAGACCGGATAATCGGTTCCCCCGCCGAACAATGATATACGGAAAGGTGTCCTTGTGATGATCACGAAAAACCTCCCAGTTGTTGATACTTACGCAACAACGTTATCGGTTTATACCGTACCGCGCGATCCATATGTCTGCCGATACCACTCGATCGTCTTTATAGCGCCCTCGCGTATTCCGGTCCGGGCTTTAAAACCCAATACCTTTTCAGCTTTAGAAGTATCGAGCAGCCGGATCGGTATCATGGACGGTTTCGTCGGATCATAGACAACCCTCGCGCCGCCGTAACCATCCGCCTCAAGAATGGTTTTTAAGATCTCCTTAAGGGAGAAACCCGCGCCAAGCCCTACATTGACAGGATCGAATGTGTCTATTTTTTCCGTTGCCAAAAAAAGAGCGTCCACAAAATCATCGACGTAGATCATATCCCTGACATCATCGCCGGTTCCCCACATCTGTATCGGGTCATGCCGCTGGGCCACCTTCCTGATCATCGCCGCCATCACGTGTGACGTGGCAAAGTCATAATCATCAAAAGGCCCGTAAATATTCGACGGCCGAACGACTATGCACGGCATCGGATCTTTTAATTTCATAGAGTACATCTTGCAGAGTATCTCCGTATACCGCTTCATCCATCCGACGGCGTAGTAGCACTCGTACGGATCGCCGTCGAACATCTCGTCCTCTTTGACGGGCCTCGCTCCGGTATCCGGATACGCGGCATTACTGCTCAACCAAACGAATTTCTTGACCTTCGCGTTATAGGCGGCCTCCAGCAGCAATGAGTTCATGACAACATTCGGCGTTACGTGCACCAGCGGTGTTTTCGCGATCACCGCCGCTCCCGAGGTGCTCGCCGCGCACAGAAAGATTATGTCTACCCCTTGTACCACTTTTTGGCAAGCCGCTTTTTCAGTCAAATCGCATTTGACATAGTCGATCGAGCTGTCGCGAAAAAGGGGCTTTTTTTTATGGATCGTCGCCCGGATCCGCGCATCACCGATCTCGATAAGTTTCTTTATTACATTCGTACCGATAAATCCGGCGCCTCCGGCTACCAGCACCGTTTTTCCGCGAAATAGTTCAAACATACACATCCCTTTCCTATTGCGTTGATCCCGCGGAAGCGGGAATCCAGTCCCCGCTTGCGCGGGGATTAAAATGATTTGGATCCCCACTCCCCGCTTTCGCGGGGACAAGTTTCGTGGGGATGACAGTGGTAAAAATTTATTTACCAATGCACTAAGTAAAACGCCCGGTTATATCCCGCTCTGAAAGGATCGGATCTTTTATCGGCCAATCGATCTTTAAACCTGGATCGTCCCATGTATAGGTAAATTGCTTTTTAGGATCGTAATACGTCGACTGTTTATAATGAAAGGTGGTCATCTCGCTTAAAACAAGGTGGCCGTTGCCGTGTTTCGGCGGAACGAGTACCTGATGTCTGTTCTCATCTGAGAGCTCAAAAGACTGCCATCTGCCGAACTCCTTGGATCCTGTATCACAATTTACCACGACAAAATAAAACTTTCCGTAAAAGCAGGATATCAGCTTCCAGGTCTCCCGGTCCCCGTGGATCCCCCGCAAAACATTCTTTTTGGATACGGAGATATCGTCGCAGACAAACGTTATATTAATACCGTTTTTTCTATACAACTCATCGTTATACGTCTCAACATACTGCCCGCGGAGATCCTTGAATACGGTCGGTTTTATAAGCAGTACATTCTTAAGTTTTGTTTCGCTCACTTCGATCATTGTTACTGCTCCTTAAAGTAGTTTTTTTTCCTTAAGTACTCATCCTGATTCGCTATGAACCAATCCCATGTCTCTTTCAAACCGTCCCGGAGCGATGTGGTCGGGTTGTATCCAACAAGCTTTTTGGCGAGTGATATATCCATTATCCTTTTCGGAAAACCTGACGGCTTGGCAGCATCAAATGTATAATTAAAATCGAGGAAATTTCGGAGGGTTTCGACCAGCTCCTTGATCGAATAACCTTTTCCGCTGCCTAAATTTATAAATCCGCCTCCGGTCCCGTGATAGAGAGCCTGTATTACCCCTTCGGCAACGTCTCTACTAAAAGCGAAATCACGTATCGCGGTACCGTCTCCCCAGATCATTACCGGGTTTTCTTTACGGTATATTCTGGACATCAAAGAAGGGATGACCATCGCGTTATTGGGATCAAAATTGTCACCGGGTCCGTACACGTTGCAGGGCCTGACAACAGCGTAATTATCCAGGCCGTATTGGATCTTATACGCTTTGATCTGCAGCTCAGCCATCCTTTTTGCCCAACCGGGAAACATATCCATCGGCGGGCCGTCAAGATTCTCATGTTCCCTGAATACTTCCGCGCTGGAATACGCGCCGATCGAGCTGGTATAAACAACTTTTTTGACATTATTGATCCTGCATGCTTCCAGAATGTTCGTGTTCATCATCAATAAAGGCACAAAAAAACTGGCGGGTTTGGATTTTGTGACCTGGATCGATCCCTTTATTCCGGCAATATGAAAGACCATGTCAGCGTCTTTGGTAATACTTTTACAGAATTGAAGATCGGTCAGATCGCCGAAAACATGTTCTGCCCTGTCGCTGATCTTTATTTTGTCCAGTGAAACAACGGTAACATGCGCCGAAACCCCGCACAATATATCAACAACCTGCCTCCCGATCAAACCGGTGCCGCCTGACACAACAATACGCTTTTTCGCAAACTCCTTCAAAACATCAGATTGAATCATTTCATCCCACCTTTATGGTCTCGCGCGTTCTCCTTGACACAACAAAAGCATAGGATCGGACACTAATACGACATTCCGCGTTCCTGAAGATAGTGCTGAAGTTCTCTTATATTGCCGATGATCTCCGATCTTGAAAATGTCCTTCCCCACTTATTTGTTTTTTCGTATTCAAAAGGAAGTCCGAAATGCTCATCGTCTGAAAATCGAAAGACCAGGTGAGCGTGTTTGCTCCAGTCCGTGTCGATACTTTTAATACCGTAATGACCGCGGTCATCGAATATCTTGGACCCGGGGACGGGGCAAAAACCCGATATATTTACATAATCGGGCTTCGCCTCTTCGATGAGCGATCTGGTTATCTCGACAATATCCGGGGGCTCACCGGGTAATCCTAAAATAAGGCACATCTTGACCTTAATGCCAAGCGACCTGCACGTTTGAATGAAGTCTCTTGCCTGCTCGACCTTTTGCCCTTTGCTGATGATATCGAGCACCTGCTGCGACGCGCTTTCAACGCCAAGGGCAAGTTCAACACATCCGGTTTTACACGCAAGCGCCAGCATTTTTTCACTCGCGCCAACCCGTGTTTGGCCCCGCCAAATAACATTACAGCGTCCGATCGCTTCCAGATAGGGCTCAGCGATCGTCGGAGATAAAGGAATGCAGATCTCGTCCCTTAAATTAATTCCATCTATCTTATATTCTTTTTTTAGATATTGTATCTCTTTTTCTATATTCCGCGGGCTCCTCATTTGGATCGTTTTCGGAACGTTATAGACGCAGTACGCGCACTTAAAATTGCAGCCGCGGGAGAACATCGCGGATGTTCCCTTGATCCCGCCGTATTTTTCAAAAAGAGCGGTATTCACTATCGCCGATTCGGGCAGATAATCACGGCGCGCGATCGGATAGTCGTCATACAAAACTTTACTCCAGTCGGTCCTGTAGCTCTTCCTGAGTGAGCCTTTACGGCAATCATTGATGATGCTGATAAATGACTCTTCGCCGGGCCCTACCACGACAGTGTCAAAACATCGTTCGCATTCTTTCGCGAAATTATCGACATGTGTTCCCCCGGCGGCATGCTTCGCGTTCGGATAAGCGCGCCGGAGCCCTTCCACGATAGACCGCACTTCCGGAAAATCCGCGGTCTTCATTATCCAATATAAATACAGATCATGTTCCGGTATGAAAGAGGCTAACTTCTTAAAACACAGCCCGCCCTCGGAAGATCGGACTTCCCGCAGATCGATAACGCGAACGCTGACATCCTTTCCTTGAAACCGGAAATCGATCATAGTCGCGAAATAGAGCTCGTGCAATGGATGGAGCTTAAACGGGTTGGCAAAATAATGCCACGTCGGAACGACAACGGCGACTGAGAACTTTTGCCCCTCTTTTCTGTTAACGGCCATACTTGTCTCCCGCAAAAAGATCAGTGAACGACCGAAAGCCCTTCAGCGCAGAGAGAGCATTCTTCCGGCAGTTTTCTCTCTAGCAACAGCCTTCTATGATCAACCGATGCCTTGCTGGTCCATATTCTGTAGGGATCTTCTGTTAGCACATTTCCCCATAGCACCGGCTCCGTGGTTCCGGACTTGTCGAGCAACACCATGCGCGTTTTTCTCACAAACGAGACGCAGGGAGCGACATTCCCTTTTTTGTCGATATACATTGTTGACGCCAGGGCACATCCTCCCGGCTTAAGCTTCGTTCCGCAATGGAAAAATCCGATCCCGACGGCTGCCGCTTTTTTCTTCGCTTTTTCGAATAATTCGTCTATCTCTTTTATCCCGTTTTCCGAATAGAGGCAATCGCGCGTCATTTCCGGCGTATGCGTTATAAACCCGGAAACATGGATCGCCCGCATCCCGAGATCTTTGCAGAAATCCACATAATTCAGGAGCTCATGAGCGTTTTTCCTGTGAAGCACATAATTCGCGATCATAAATACTCTGTCGCCGCCCTTCTCTTTGAGTCTCCTGATGTTGCGGACGACCTTATCGAAATCCGCTCCGATCTTGAAAGATTCGACCGTCTCCTTTGTGCATCCGTCAAGCGATATATAATAGCGATACACCTTTCGCTTCAAGAGATTGTCAATTTTGGTATCGTCAAGCAGCATAGCGTTGGTATTGATCGGGATCGCGATATTCTTGTTCTTCTCTTTGACACAATCGACCATCTCAAAGATCTTGTTGTGAAACAACGGCTCTATCGACGGGAAGCTTGTTTTTTTTGCTCTCCCGATCAAAGGGGATATCCTTTCAATTATCCTCTTAAAGAGATCAAGGTCCATCAAACCCGGATCGGAATGGCGCTGGGCCGGAAGGTAACAATGAGGGCACCGGAGGTTGCATATGTCCATTATCTCAATAGAGATCTCTTCCGGATAGCGATACTCGAACGGATCCACGGCAGGCCGAATGAGTTGGACCGCTTTATCGACGATCGACCTCCCCGTCTTCACGAGCCCGTTCCTCCTGTAATAAGAGACAAGCTCATCGATCTTCTGACGCGCATTTTGCATTGTCCGCTCTTTTAAGTCTCGGATCCGGGATCGTCATTGCTTACCGGATGTTCCTTATACCATCTGAGCATCTTCGCGATCCCCTCTTCGATAGATGTTTTGGGTTCGAACCCCAGGACCTTTTTCGCTTTCGTACAGTCTGTTTCTCTTGCAAAAATCGCTGTCGGTTTCGAGGTGTCGTGGATGACCTCCGCGCCGGTAAAACCATCTATCTCGATGATCAATTTCAAAAGTTCATTGACGCTGTATTGCTTTCCGAACCCGACATTAAAAACGTCGTATTGCTCCGCCGTTTCAAGAGCGGACAAACAGGCATCGAACATATCATCGGCGTAAATAAGGTCTCTTCTGTTATCACCGGTGCCCCATACCTCGATGGGCCTCTGTCTTTCTGACACTTTCCGCACGAGCGCGGGAAGCATGTGGCACGTTTCGAAATGAAAGTCCTCATGCTCTCCGTATATGGTGGTCGGGCGCAGCACAACGATCCTCATGGGATTTTTCAATTTCGTCGCGTACATCCTGCACAGCGTTTCCGCATACCTCGACATCCATCCGACGGAAAAATACGAGTCGGGAGGATCGCCGGCAAACATATCATCTTCGGATAGGGGCCGTTCCTTCAAAGGGTATCCCGTAGAGCTGCTCAGCCACAAAAATTTCTTTACGCGCGCAAAGTACGCGGCCTGGAGCATCCGCGCGTTCATGATCAAAGTCGATGTCACATGCGACACCGGATCCCGCGCCATCATCGGCGCGGTAGATAAGACAGCCGCGAACATCAATAGATGATCGATCCCCTCTACGGCTTTCCTACATTCATCGAGGTCCCGCAGGTCGGCTTTAATATACGAGATGTTGTCCGCGAGAATTTTCGGCTTCCGCGTATGATAGACCGCCCGCACATGAACGCCGGTGACATCCTTCAAGCGAAGCAGCGCGGTCGTACCCATCAATCCCGTCGCGCCGGCAACCAAATAATTCCCCCGCGATATAGTTTGCATATTAAAGGCTTCTGCTTTCTCCCCCGTCAACGGTAATACAGGCTCCGTTGATCAGAGATGCTTTCTCGGAACAGAGAAAGACGACGGCGCTCGCGACCTCCTCGGGAGTGCCGAGCCGGCCCAGAGGAAAGTGGGATTCGACCATTGTCTTGAACCCTTCCGGGTCAGATAACCTCTCCTTTTCCCATCCGGTGCCGGGTACCTCAATGGCGCCGGGAGCCACGCTGTTAAACGTTATTCCGTCCCTGACTAAATACGCGCTCGTCGCTAAAGACTTCATAAGGCTTATTTCGGCACACTTGGCCATACCGAACCACGGCCGTACGCCCCCTTCTTTTCCGCTGATCGAGCTGATCGTGACAACCCTTCCCCATTTCTGTTTCCTCATGGAGGGTATCAATCTCATGGTAAAACGGGCAGCCGCTAACGCGTTCTTTTTATATACATCCGTCCAGACATCGTCCGCCGTCTCTTCGTATATTTCCGAGCCCCATCTGCCACCGCCACCGACATTGTTCACCAGTATGTGAACGGTCCCCCAGGCCTCAAGGAGCGCTTTTGCCGCGCGGTCGATATCATCCGGCTTCAGTACATCCGCGGATATCCCTATACTCTTAACACCCTTCGCGGTGATCTCGGCAACTGTCTCGTCTATCCATTCTTTTTTTCTTGAGCAGATAGCTACATTACACCCTTCCCCGGCAAGCATCGCCGCTATGCTGCGGCCGATACCGTGGCTCCCGCCTGTTACTAATGCATATTTTCCATCAATACCGAAGTCCATCGCATTCTCCCTTTATTTGGACGGTTTCCATACGATATAGGTAAAGCCTTCCATCATAAGACTTCCAAAGTTTAGGCGTTTTACGCTTACTATTTCAAGCTTTCCTTCTTTCTCAAGCTCTCTTAAGCGATTAAGATAATTCTGAGTATACCCCCGCTTTTTATGGAACTTGATAGCAAGGTAATCAAAAAGATTGTTTTCATCATAAAGTTCGATCGTTGGCTCAAGATGCATACATAGCTTGGGCTTGTTTGTTAAGAGATACTGAAGAAACGCCTCAAACCTACCCGCAAGCTGCTCAATAGAACCAAAAGTGAAGATTACACTATTTTCGGCGATTGTAAATTCCTTATCTGGTTCGATCATATTAAAAAGATGCCCGGAAATTTTCCAGTCGTAGGTTTCGGCCATTTTATTTATCATATCCCTCGGCGCCGGAACAAAATCTGAGCCATACAAACTCTTTTCGGGGAAAATATTGGCGAGGGTCGCGAGATTAAACCCTGTTCCGCATCCAAATTCATATATTGAGCTATATTCTTTCATATATTT
>JBDRSA010000099.1:0-5818 GCA_043825275.1 Candidatus Omnitrophota bacterium | reverse complement strand
TTAATTCAAGCTTCTCTTTAGATGCCAAAGAACGGGCATATATACTCATGGTATCCCCCCTTTCCGTGTCAGGTATAGGATACCATTAAGCGCTCAATTAGTCAATGAAATATAACATTTATTGTTTAACAAGGCACTAGTATCTGGCGTACCGGATTAACATTCGGATCTTATAAATGGACTATAGTAAATATTTCCTAGATACCAGATACAAGCGACTAGATACGGTTTTTTCTAGATACAAGATACGAGATACTAGATACAAAATCCGCAATATATACCTTACAATCTCTCCCTGATCCACCCCCACATATCACTAAACACCTTCTCTTTGCCGATATCTATCGAGAGCGCGTGATACATCGCGGCGTACTCAATGATCACTTTGTCTTTCGCCGCGAGTTTTTTAAAAATACGCCTGCTCGCGCCGGGATCGACCAGCTTATCGTTTCCGGCCAGTAAAAACAACGCGGGGATCGAGGCCTTCCCGGCTAAACGACCGCATTCGATCTGCGCGACGACCGTTTCAAAGAGAAGCCGCGCGGAGGCCAGCCGATGCTCTCTCGGATCGTTCTCCATTTTTCTCACGTACGCTTCATCGCGCGTACACATCGCCGAGGTAAACGGTACGGTAAACTGTTTCTTCGGATCGAAGACAAGCGAAAGAACCAATGCCGCATACTGCCCGACGCTGAGCCTCATCGTGCTTACAAAAGCGGGCGAAATGCATATTAAGCCGTCGAAGAGCGCCGGATCCCGGGCAGTCGTCAAGATCGCACAAAGCGCGCCGAGGCTCTCGCCGACGATATATGCCTTTTTACCGGGGAGCTCTTCTCGTATCAACTCCCGGAGTGACCGGATATCGCGGATATAGGCCCGGAAAGAATCGATATGCCCCCGTATTCCCTTCGTCTCGCCGAATCCTTTCAGTTCGATCGCGAATGAAGATATGCCGTTCTTCAATAAATATTCCGCCAGCTCCTCCCACCGGCCGCTGTGCGCGCCAAGGCCGTGGACGAGCAGAAGCGCCGAGCTCGGGTCGGGCGCCTCCCAGGATCGGTACATTATGTTTGATTGTTTGTTGTGATGAATCATATTTCGTATATCGTCGGTCGTCGGTCGTATATCGAAAAAAGAAACAAGCCAATTGTCATTGCGAGGAGTCCCGTCACCGAAGGTGAGGGACGACGAAGCAATCTCAGTCAGAATTACCAAAAAGAGACCCTCGCTTCGTCCTTCGATATTCTTAGAACTTCGCTCGGGAGATTGCTTCGCCCCTTCGGGGCTCGCAATGACGAGAGGAAATTAAACGCCTTCATATTTTCTACGGCTTTCACGAGATACTAGATACGAAACGCGACCGACGACATACGATCGACGACCGACGAGAAAAGCTACTTCGTGATAACGGCGACCTTAAGCGTAATATGAGCGCCGTCTGCCCACGGCCAGAACATCGCGATCACCATCATTCCGTTCAGTTCTTTTTTAAAAAGCGTCTGGTTGTCGTGAATACCGCCGAATTCTTTCGTCAGAAGCAGGTCATCTTTGGTCGGCCGTATCCCGGCCGGCTTCGCCGCCGCGCCAAAAACGCCGGCGATGGCCGTTTTCCAGGCATCAGTATCCTTCATGAAAAAAACAACCTCGTAATACGCCTCAGAGACAAAACGTTCTTCGTCGATCTTGAGTAAAACGCATTTTTCTACGATCTCTTTGAGCGTCATATTCGTCCGAGGTAGATAGGGCCTTTCTGCCGCGGGCACTCTGCAGCCGCGCGTTTCGATACAATTACTGTGTGATAATATCGTTCTCAAGCCAGTCAAATTCGCCGGCAAGCAGTTTCTTGGCCGTTGTATTCGACTGTTTATCGTAGTTGCGGCAATTCTTTCTGAAATTATTTTGTATCCGCTCAGTTGCTATCCGGCAGAAGAGGTCGGCAAGTTCTACGGAGTTGGCGCTCTTCTCTCCTTTAGCGAGTAATTTTTCGGCATATGAGCAGGCGCAGGACATCGCGAAGAGATCGACGCCGATATCGATGAAGCGGTTCAGGATATTCTGCTTGTTGACAAGCTTCTTCTGGTAAAGGGCCATCTTGTGGAAGACCGCCCGCGCCAGCCGCTTTGACGAAGCACTGACGAACCGCGTATGTTTACGAAGAACCCTGTTCGAGACGCCCTTCCCGCCGCGGAAGCAGGGGATCCAGAGCTTCGGGTACCAGAGCGCGTAATTGAATCCGGCGGCCAGAGCAACCTGCAGTTTTTTTACGATCGGAACGCGTGGGTCGAAGAGATCTTTCATCGACTTTAAATGGAAATCGAGCGCTTCACGCGCGATAAAAAGGTGCATGATCTCGCTCGACCCTTCAAGTATCGTATTGACCCGGGAATCGCGCATCGCCCGCTCTATAGGGTAGGCGGGTTTGCCCCTGCCTTTCAGCGACGGCCCCGTCTCATACCCCCTGCCGCCCCGCACCTGCATCGCGTGATCGACGATCTTCCAGCTCTCGTCGGTACAGAAGAGCTTCGCGACGGCCGCTTCAAGGCGGATATCGAATTTTTTGTTATCGGCCATATATGAGACGATCCAGGTCATCGCGTCCATCGCGAATGACGTTGCCGCGATATACGAGAGTTTTGAGGCGACCGCCTCATGTTCACCGATGGAGCAACCCCACTGCTGCCGCTCTTTCGCCCAGGTCCTCGCGACATGCAGGCACCACTTGCTCATGCCGGTCACCGCCGCCGGCAGCGTCAGGCGTCCCGTATTGAGCGTAATGAAGGCGAGCTTCAGTCCCTGCCCTTCGCCGAGCACAATATTCTCCCGGGGTACTTTCACATTGTTAAGTTTAATGAGGCCGTTTTGGATAGCGTTCAACCCCATGAACTTACACCGGTACGTCACCTCGAAACCCGGGGTATTGCTTTCAACGATAAAAGCGGTTATCTGCTTGCGCTCTTTTCCCCGGATGACTTTCGGCGGCGTCTCCGCCATGACGAGGATAAGGTCGGCGACATTCCCGTTGGTGCACCAGAGCTTCTCGCCGTTAAGGATAAAGTGTTTTCCGTCCTCGGTCGGCGCCGCGATCGTCCGCAATTTCCGGGGATCTGAGCCGACATCGGATTCGGTCAACGCGAAACCGGAGATAGCCCCCTGTCTGAACCGCGGCAGGAACTTCTTCTTCTGCTCTTCCGTACCGAAGAGAATAAGCGGCTGCGGAACACCGATACTCTGGTGCGCCGAAATAAGCGCCGCGGTCGATCCGCAGTAACTTCCCAATAGGTGTACCGCCCGATTATAATTCGTCTGGCTCATGCCGAGGCCGCCGTACTCTTTGGGGATCTTAACCGCGAAAGCGCCCATTTCAAAGAGCCCTTTGATAACTTTTTCGGGGATCTCCCGGGTGATATCGACATCGTCGGGATCGAGGTTTACTTTTAAGAAAGCTTCCAACTTTTTTAGGAACTCATCGCCTTCTTTCTTATCCTCTTCCGACTGTTCCGGATACGGGCTGATAAGATCCCACTCGACCGCCCCCTGGAACAACCGGGAAGCGAAGCTCGGATACTTCCACTCGTCCTCGCGCGACGCCTCCGCGAACTCCAACGACTCTCTCTTCTCCTTCGCCATACGCGTATCGAAGATACTCATGTGGGTCCTCCATTAAATTTGATCATACCTTTGATGAGACTCTTTTGAGATTGCTTCGCGGAGTTTACCCTAAACCGAACTTGTTCTGGTTTGGGGCTCGCAATGACGACAAGGTGTCATTGCGAGGAGCCTCGCCGCTGAAAGCGGTGGGCGACGAAGCAATCTCGATGACCAATACTTTACTTATAAAACTTTTCGCCGTTCTTCGCCATAGCAAGCAAACGCCCGCACGGCGCAAAACGTTCACTTTTTAATTCCGTCTCAAATTTCTTGAGGCCGCTCGCGATCGCCTCGGCCCCTATCGTATCGGCGTACCGCAGCAGCCCCGCGCGAAACGGCGGGAACCCGGTCCCCATGATCATGCCGATATCGACGGTCTCGGGCCTGTCGACAACATTCTCTTCAAGACACCGGGCCGCTTCATTGATCATTACGTACATCAACCGCTTCAGGATCTCCTCGTCTGATATCCGGCGAGCGCGCGATATCCCGGCTATCGAATAGATATCTTTGTTCGGCGTTCTCTTTTTTCCTTTATGGATATAAAAACCTTTCTCCGCTTTCTTACCCAGGAGCCCTTTCGATTTTACTTTCTCAAGGACCGAGCATACCTTCATTCTCGCGCCGTACGACTCTTCGAGGATCCTGGCGACTTTGTAGCCGACATCGATACCGACCTCGTCGATCAACTCGACCGGCCCCATCGGCATGCCGAAATCACGGGCTATCGCGTCGATGCGCTCCATCGGAACTCCTTCCTCAAGCAGGAACCCTGATTCATTCAAGTACGAAAGGAGTATCCTGTTTATAAGAAAGCCGGGTACGTCATTGACGACGATAACGGTCTTACCGATCCTCCGCGCGAAGGCGATCGTCGCGGCCATCGTCCGGTCGTCGGTCTTCTTTGACCGTATGATCTCGATCAGCGGCATCCGGTGTACCGGATTAAAGAAATGGAGCCCAACGACCCGCTCGGGGTGCGCGGTCTCTTCCGAGATCTGTAGTATCGGAAGGCTCGAGGTGTTCGAGGCAAGCACCGTATCGGGCCGCGTGATCGCTCCGAGCTCTTTGAAGACGCCCTGTTTGACCTTCAAGTTCTCAACGACCGCCTCGATAACCATATCCGCGTTTTCGAAACCTTTATACGTAACGGTCGGTGAGATCAACCCAAACTTATAGGTGAAGTCGTGTTGTTTCAGTTTTCTCTTTTTGAGGGCATATTCGAACAGTCCGTACGCCGTCTTTAAAGCTGTCTTCAGCGCGTCATAATTAATATCCTTCATGCGCGTCGGAATATCCCTGAAACTTAAAAGCTGCGCGATGCCGCCGCCCATGACGCCGGCGCCGACAATGGCGCACTTGCCGACCGCCTCAGGCTTGATCTCAGGACCAACCCAGGACAGCTTTTTAAACTCTTCGATCAGATAAAATACCTTTATCAGGCTTTTCGATACGTCGGTTACGGCGAGTTCGCTGAACACCTCGCTCTCGATGCGCGATCCGCTTATGGGGTCCCTGCCGTACGTGCGTCGTAGTACGTCAAGCGCCGCCAGCGGCGCGGGATAAAATCCTTTCGTCGTTTTAAGAACGTTCTTTTTCGCCTGACTGAAGACAAGCTTCCTGCCGAAGGGGGTATCTTCAAGGATCTTCTGAAGAAGCTTCTTCTTTTTCTTACTTTTCTTCGCTTTTCCCGCGATGCGTTCTTTCGCGAATTCGATCGCGCTATCGACCAGGCCGACGTCCGGAAAAAGCCGGTCGACCAGGCCGCTTTTCAGGGCGCTTGTGCCTGAGACGATCTTTCCGGCGAGGATCATAGTGAGCGCTTGCGTAAGCCCGATAAGCCGTGGAAGACGCTGTGTCCCGGCGAACCCCGGGATGATCCCGAGCTTTACCTCAGGCAGGCCGATCTTGACCTTGTCGCTGAAGCTCGCCACCCTGTGCTTACACGCGAGCGCGAGTTCCAGCCCGCCGCCGAGGCACGCGCCGTTTATGACAGAGACGGTGACAAAATCAAGCGCGGCCAGCCGGTCCAGCACTTCTTTTCCCTTCTCGGCTTTCTCTTTCGCGTCATCTTTAGCGGTGATGTGCTCGATCTCTTGTATGTCGGCGCCGGCGATAAAGATCCCTTTCTATTTGCTAGTGATCAGAAGCCCCCGCACTTCGCCCTGAG
>JBDRSA010000098.1:0-14096 GCA_043825275.1 Candidatus Omnitrophota bacterium | reverse complement strand
ACGAAGAGATTTCGTTCTTTTTTTGTCATTGCGAGGAGCGTTAGCGATGAAGCAATCTCAGTCAGAATTACAAAAATGACCCTCGCTTCGTCCTTCGATAGACTCAGGACTGCGCTCGGGGGATTGCCTGCCTGCCGGCAGGCAGGCTTCGCTTCGCTCGCAATGACAGATGATAGAAAATTTCGATAAACAACTGCTAGGTAATTCTGCAGCCCTAGTAGTCACTCCAGAGGTATTTATCCACGTATTGAGCCAGGATCTCCTGGATCTTTTCAGGAGGTTCTTCGGGGAAATAGCCGCATATGACCGCGTGCGAAACTTCATGCGCGAAGACGCCGTCGGATATCTTGTCGGCATAGGCGACAATGGTGTTTGATTCCGGAAGGTAGCGCGCGATGTCACCTCTTGTGTGGGCAGCGCGAAGATCGATCGCTATCCGGAAATTATCGGGGTGCATATCGAGAATTGATTGGACCCGGTCGATGATCCGGTCAACCGCCCAGCGGGCGGGATAGGCGTCGACGGTGATATCGAGCTTTTTTCCGCTTATCCGCCAGAAGAAATCACTCAGAGCCCGATCGTCAGAATAGCGGATGTTTGAATAGGCGGTTTTAAAGACCTTCCGCTCTTGTGCTGAAGCGGGATAGGATAATACGAGGAGCATGGCAAGCGCGGCAGCTAAAAGAGTACAATACGATCGGCGCGTCGTATCCATCCTATTTCGATGTTTTAAAATATTCCAAAGACGTCAGTATCTCCTTCAAAGCGCTCTTTGCTTTTGTTCGCGCGGCGCCGGAGGCGCCGTCATCGTTGATCGCGTTGAGGGCATTCTGAGCGTGCTCTTTGATGCGCGATATGCGGCCGTCCATCTCTTCAAGGAAAGAGTTCATAAGATCCTGCATTTCAGGAAGCTGATCGGTCTTCCTCAAGGAGATACGCTGCGCGAGGTCGCCCTTTTTCGCCCCCTCCACGCTCTTTTCGAACCTATACAGCGGCCCCCCGATCCGGTGAGAGAGATATAAGAAGATAATGATAGCGGCAAGCCCGACAACCGCGCCGACGGCGACGCTGATCAAGACAAGGTCGTTCAGGAAGAAGACCCCGGTCTTCTGTATCGTGAATTCCGATCCCCGATACGCCGTCGTGAGAGTTCCTTTTGATATATGGAGAAATATGCCTGTTATAAGTAATCCTTCAAAAAATAAGAGCAGCGCGAACTTTACGAAAAACTGGGCCTGAAAATGTTTTTTGATAAAGTAATTTTTACGCCTCTTCATTTTATTTTCCTTCGTACTGAAACTGTTTTATAACATTGTCGTTTACGCGGACATCGGCGTTATCGCGAAGGGAGGAGAGCCAGGCTTCGAAGAGCTCTTTCTTTCTGGACTGGATGACCCTCTCTTTTATCTCGCCTTTGATCTTATCAAGCGGCTCTGCCGGCACCTTGTTCGAATCCTGCACATAGATAAGATAAAAAGCGTCGTTTCCCCGAATGATCACAGATTCCCCCTTGGGGATATCGAAAGCTGTCGCGATAACCGGCGAGAGCGCGTCGCGGAGCGTTATGGGGCCGACCGTATTATCCCAGGGGACAGTATTCGGGTCCTGTTCGGCAAGCGCTTCAAGTTCCGTTCGGTCAACGTTCTTAGCGATCCTGCAGGTGATCTGACGCGACAATTTACCGTAATAATCGCGGATCTCCTCCTCATGTACCGTAACGGACGTATCGAACTCCTTGTCCTTGGCCGTTATGAGCTCACGTATGAGCGTCTGTTCCCAGAATGTCTTGATCGTATTGACAAATCGATCCGCCTGGTCAAGATCGTTCTTTCTGGCCTGCTGGATCAGAAGCTTCTTATCGATCAGAAGATCGACATATGTCTTGAGTGTCTGGGGAGTGACGCTCGAGAGAGGATCCCGCCTTACGTTGATCGCGAGAGTCCTGTTGAGTTCATCAACATAAAGCGGTTCGCCGTTCACGACAGCGAGCACCTTCCCTTTGTCAGCGCTCTTTCCGCAGCCGAATATCGAGAACGAAATGAGCGCAACGCAAAGCGCGCCGATAAGAGAGCGTTTTGCCATCAGAATGTCTCCTAATCGTTAGTAGTTGTTTCAAATGTTCCCGCGCCGGCTCCTTCGAACGTTCCGGACCCGGTGGGATCAGCGTCGGAGTACGTTCCGCCGGCGCCGCCGGTAAATGTCATGCCGTTGGGCCCGGCGCCGTTTACTATCGCGAGCCACTCGTTATCCGACCACTCCGTACCGGTAAGGATCGCTGTCGTATCGTCACTCGTCAGCTCTAAGGTCCAGGGGCCTTCCGTCACGCCGGAATACGTGCCGGTAATAAGGGCGCCCCAGATGCCCTCGAGGATAGAATGGATATCAGCAAAGAAGCTGATATCCATGGTTCCGGCGATCGCGCCGCCGGCGGTGAATCCGCCGGCTCCGCTCAAGATATCGGAAAAAACTTCGGTGACCGGAAGATCTATGAGGGCGTTCAAGCCCTCCATATCAAAGCTGAGAAGATCAGTCTCAAGATCCGCGAGTTCTACCCACTCACCGACGCCGATCGCGTTGAACGCTGTAGGTTCCCCTTCAACTTCAAAGGTGCCGAATACATCACCGTCAATAGCGCCCATAGTGAGTAAGTTTTCACCTTCGTCAGAAGAGTGCCAGAAGAACCCTTTGAATGACCCAAGGATCCGCATCTCGGACCAATCCGAACCGCTGACTGTACCTAAGATAACGCCGGAATTGTCATCACCGACGATCGAAGAGATCGTTGCCTGCCAGGCAGGAGTGCCCGGACCATCCGTCGTGCCCGAGAAATCGGCTCCCCAGATCCCCCACGACTGATCCTCGAGGCCGAAGATCTCGCCATGGAAGTCTGTTATGTCGAAACCGGTTCCCGAATCGAACGCGCCGATCCCGCAGCCGAGAAGGGGCTCGTTGAAAGTATCGAATGATTCGGCGATCCCCATCGCGGTGTATGTACCGACGCTCTCACCGATCCAGGTGCCGTAGCCGTCGCCGGTCGGGTCGTAAAGTCCGTACACATCGCCGGCAATGATTCCGGCGATATTATCGTCGGTGATGTAGATACCGCGCAGGATACCGATGATCTCACCGTCGATCCAGATGCCGCCCATGCCGCCTTCCCAGTAATTGTTCCGGCCCTCACCATTACCGACTATGATCTCGCCTTCAAGAAAAGCGAACCATGTTGAGAGATTGCCCGGATTATAGTATGTATCAGGGCCTTCGAGTTTAATGTCGTAGATGCCCCAGTATTGAGCGCTGTTTCCTTCGTCGTAATTGAGAAACGCGATCTCACCCCAGGCGGCTTGACCTTCGATAAAACTTTCGTTGTCAGTGTCAAATCCTCCAAAACCTCCCTCAACATCAGCGGTGAGGTCGCCGAAGCCTATGTAGTCCTCAAAATTCTCAGGCGTTATTCCGAGATCTCCGGCGTTCGATAGCATCGGAAGCGTCTCAAACATTCCGTAGGCATACCAGAGGCCGTCATAGTCGTAGTCGAGGGAAAGCGAAAAATACTCGCCGTTCATGTCGTTCGAGAGAAGGAGCCCCGCCGTGCCGAATGGATCGACGTACAATCCGTACGCCTTACCGTTCAGGAACCCGTTGTTCCAGAGTCCGCCGGTGTAGCAGAAGAACGCGCCGCCGTCGAGCGTCGTATTGTTGTCCGCCATAACATTATAGCTGCGAAGTTCGTTGTTCCAGATAAACGGAACAGGACCGGTATCGTCGAATCTTTCGTCAATGTAGTACTCTCCCATAGCCAAAAACGGCGCCGGTCCATTCCATGGCGAAACATCAGAGCCGACAAGCCCTGATTCAGAGCCGCCTCTGACGATCTCTCCGTCATCATTATAGTAAAGACAGGCCTCTATGCCTCCTTTTCCAGCTCCCCAGACGCCGCTTAAGGTAAGCGGTGAGCCGATCCATCCGCCGGCGCCGACGCCCTCGAACGAGTAAGAGTTGGCGGGCTCGTAAAGCCCGAAGATCGTTCCGAAGAATACTCCCAGAGTATAGTAATCTATGTACGCGCTGGTTATGTCGAGACGCAGGGCGCCCTCAAGGTCGTCTGTTCCTTCAAGGGTGCCGAGAAAAAAGCCATCGTCGCCAAGAGTGCCGCCGACTGTGCCGCTCCATATGGAAAGGTCATCAGGCCTGTCGTACATCCCTGTTGCGAGCGATGCCCAGATGCCCCACGGCTCTTCGTTGATGCTTACGGTATACGTGTCCATTTCGCCATAAAAATACCCGTTGCCATTGCTGAATGTGCTTGCAATGTCAAACGTTCCGTTCTCGTGGTTGAGCGAGTTCATAAGATTCGCTGGCGGTATCTCAAGAATGTCAACCGGGATAGTAAAGATGCCGCCTGTGCCGGCAAAGACGCCATTATCATCGTTCGAGAGGCCGCTCATCGTGCCGAGTAGGATGCCGGCGAGACCTAAAGAATCAATGTAGAGCATCGAAAGCGCTCCGTCCCAGCTGTGCCACGAGCCGCCGGCGAAACCATAAATCTTTCCGCCGTCATCGCCGCCGCCGGTAATCTCGGCACCCCAAAGGCTAAGCCCCTCAGGTTTTTCGTAGGTGCCTGCCAAGATCGCGGGGTGAATCCCTGACCAAGGAGCAATCGTTGTTTCAAATGAGAGAGCTCCGACAATGGAGTTCGGCGGAGTGCTGCCGCCACCCAGAGTCCCATCGCCGTCCTGCGCAGATCCAAACGATCCGTTAAGGTTCGCTTTGATAGAAGTAGTAACAGGGGCGGTATTTCCATCGCCGCCGTTTCCGCCTAAAAGGGGATGATTGGGCGGTATAAAATCAGGAGGAAGACTGCCGCCGCCGGTGTTAGGATCCGGCGGGGTGTTGCCGCCGCCGGGAGTACCGGGATCGCCGGGGCCATCGCCGCTGCCCGGAGGCGAATAGCCATATGAGCCGCTCCCTTCGCTGCCGCGGGTGGCGCCGAATTTCTTCCGGTCGGCGCTGGTCGTGTTCCTCGGAGGAGGAATATAACCGGTGTCGTTACATGAAGACGTTTGGCCCGCGCCGACATCCTCGGTTATACCGGAGACAATGCTGGTGATATAGCCGGCTCCGCCTTCAAAGAACGCGGTTGTCAGCTTGGTGAGCACGTCAAGGTACATGATCGTTCCGCGGACGCCGCAGACCGCGGTCGGCGTCTTGACCTCAAACGAGGATTTGCCTTTGATAGTATTGAGCTTCGCGACGATCTGGCCTTTGGTGACTTCAAGAAGGTTCTTGTAGGTGGCTGTTTCCGGATCGCGAGTTAGCATATTTAGGATGAGTTGGGTGTTTGAATGGAGCGATACGATGTGTCCATTATCGGTATAGATCTCAATATGGCCGTCAACTCCGGTCACGATCTTATCGCCGACATTGAGCGTCTCATTTTTGATCGGCGCGTGAGGCTTGTCGGATCCTGCAGGGAAGACCTGTACAGTGCCCGCGATAAGCGCGACGCGGACTTGTGTGGCCTCTTCAGCGCCGGTAAGCCCTTCCATGGCGCGGATCTGAGGGCCGGTCTCGGACTCATAGCGCTCGACTTCAGAATTGAGATACATGCGGGGTTCTTTCGGCGGCGCATTGTGGGGAACGACCGAGGCGGTCCCTTTTTTGATGTCGAAGACCTCATCGGGGAATGCCGGGTTTACGGTGTTCAGCACGCCGTCGACGACGAGTACTCCGGTAGCGGACTTCTGGTACGAGACAAAGATATCGGACCCTTTTACGGTCCCGGTCGCGTTTGGCGTATTGATCTCAAAACTCGTCGCGTCTTTCGTTTTGGAAACGATCGTCCTGATCCTTCCGCGATCGAGATTGATAACGCCTTTTTTCCTGAGGCCGTTCTCGTCAATTTTGTATTCAGGGACCTGGATGCGGGTGCTGGGCGCCATCCGAACGACGGATTTGTCGTTTAAAGAGATCTCAGCTTTTGAATAGCTTTTGGTCCTCAACGTGTCGTTCTCTGAGATCGTTTCGCCGGCCACGACAGGAAAATACTTACCGCTTGCCGGATCGAGCCGGTCGACTCTTCCTTCGACATAGGTGATAGTCCCGATGATATCGGCGAGCGCGGCAGGGGGGACGATCAAAAGGACGGACAATACGATACTTACAAGAGATGTTAAACGTTTCATAAAATACCTCCAGGAGTTTACCGTTGTTCGGTTAAAACTTGTACTGTACAGCGCAGCTTATTACATTACGGTCGTATTCATATACGTTGATATTCGATTGCTGGCTGACAAACGTATATTGAGTTTGGATCTCCGCATTCTTCATGAATTCGTAAGATAATACCGTGCTTAATGAATACGTCTGATCCTTTCTCTTTTTCGCGAAAACCGTATGAATATTGCTGTACTGCTGGAGGAAAAAATCGGACTGCGCGTTCAGCTTGAAGTTCTCGCCGACAGGGAGGAGGAACCCGGCGCTGATCCTGTTGCCCCAGTATTCCCAGTTGGCTCCTTCGGGCCAATCCTTGTTTACGCTATATTTGAGATTTACGTACCCCTTGTTCTTCATGAAGAACAAGAACAGTCCGCCGGTGCCGAGTAGTTCATTACCGGTTCTGTCTTCGTCGCCGAAAGGAGGCCGGAGGTATTTCTTGCTCTTATACAAAATACCGGCCTGGGCCATCTTCGTTTTTCCCAGCATATAATTGTTCATTTCGCCGACCGAAGCCGACGAGAGGTAGTTCTTGCCGTTCACGATCGTGTGGCCGTAGCTTGCCGGCAGCGAGACGCGCAACTTGTCAAACACGAAGCTTGGCTGCAATGAAAAATTATTAGCGACCATGTCGTAATTGCCGAAGTCGTTCTGCTTCGAGTAGCGGATCGCGTAGCCCGCCTTGGTTTTGGAGATCTCGTCCTCAGACTTGAGCGTGTAGTCGCAGGAGAGGTCGAATACCTGGCGGGTGTCGTCTGCGTCGGCGATCTGTGTAACGAGCGCGGTATCGCCCGGTTTCAGGACAACGTTTGAGTCGTATTCAAAAGCGGTGCGGATATTGTAGTGGAACGGTCGGTCGCGCTCTTTCTTCTGCTCCAACGCGTCTACATAGCGCGACGCGTATTCAGCGATATCGGTATTGGGGTCGAGGGCCACAAGGCCCTGGAAAATATCGCCGGCGGCGCTGAATTTCTTCAGCTTAACGTACGCAAGGCCGGTCTGGTAATCAGCCGATTGAGCCAGCTGAGCGTCAAGGCCTTTCGCGTTCTCAAAAGCCTCGACCGCGTCTTCGTATTGCTCGGCTTTTATGAGCGTGAGGCCTTTTAGATACGCCGCCTGCGCGGGGCGAACGCCGGAATCTTCAGCGACCTTGATCCACTCTTTCGCGTCTTCGATCATGTCGAGGCGGTAGAGCGTGTCGATCAGCTCAATGAGGGCCCCTTTGATCTTCGGCGTCATCGTAAGTGACGCCTTGAGGTGCTCTATGGCAGCGGTATAATTCTCAAGCTGCTTGTAGGTCAAGCCAAGGTAATAGGCCGCGAGAGAAGACTTTGGGTCAGCTGAGCGGAGCCCTCCAAATATCTCAAGAGCTTCATCGTAATTCTCGTGCTTGAACTGCGCGATACCGTCTTTGAGAGAATCTTCGAAATTGCCGGGGATAGCGTTGAGGATGCCCCCGGAGAAGAAGAACGCAACAGTGGTGAGCACAGCTATGCATCGAATGATTACTCTTTTCACCATATAAACTCAGGGCTTACGCGATAACTCGCTTGTGTTTAGAGCGCCATAAAACTCAAAATATTGAGTACAGTATACACGAGATCATTCAATAAATCAAGCAGAAAAATATCAGAAAAAAATCAAAAGAAAAGAAATGCAATTATTCTTTTAATATGGCCGAGATTAATGTATAGTATAGAGTACATTCAAGGCTCCGGTGGCCGCTCCGATCAACACAAAAAGGCAGGAAACGTGTTTAATAAGAAAGCGCCAAGATTCGGTGAGTTACTGATCAAGGCGAAGCTGATCACGGAAGAACAGCTTGAAGAGGCGCTTGTCAAGCAGCGTTCTACCGGACAGAAACTGGGCAAAGCGCTTATAGAAACAGGCGCGATCAGCGAGCGGCAGTTGTGTGAAACGCTGGGGTATCAGCTCGGCGTTCCATTCGTTGACCTCGAGGCTCTTTCACTCGATCCGGCCGTGGTCAACCTGATCCCGCAGGATACCGCGTCCAGGTACTCTCTTATCGCGTTCGAACGATCGGACGCGACGATAAGCGTTGCCGTGGTCAACCCGCTCGACGTTATCGCGATCGACAACGTCGCGGCAATGACCGGCAAAAGGACCAAGGTGTTCGTTGCGATCCAATCGGTCGTTGAGGATGCGATCCAAAAATACTACCGCCTCGATGAGCTGATCTTTGATACGCTCAAGGAAGTCTCGTCCGGGGATTCTATCGAGCTCCTTCAGGAGAAGAGCGACTCCGAAGACGCCGAGGAGATGATCCGAAAAAGTTCGCAGGCTCCGATCGTGCGCCTGGTGGATTTTATTTTGAGCGACGCGATCAAGAACGGCGCCAGCGATATACACATCGAACCGCAGTATAAAAATGTTCAGGTGCGGTTCCGTATCGACGGGATCCTCCATGATCGTCTCGACGCTCCGAAGTATGTGCAGGAGTCGCTGGTGTCAAGGATAAAGATCATCTCAAGGCTCGATATCTCAGAGAAAAGAAAACCGCAGGACGGCCGGGCCCACATTAAAGTCAATGATAGGGGGGTCGACCTCCGCATATCGACGCTGCCGACAATTTACGGCGAAAAGATCGTTATCAGGATCCTGGATAAGTCAAAGATGCCGCTGAACCTCGCGGCTCTCGGCCTTGACAAAGAGATCGGCGAAACGCTCGAGTCGTTTTTGCACAGCACAAAAGGGATCATACTCGTTACCGGGCCGACCGGCAGCGGCAAGACGACGACGCTCTATGCTTCGCTGAACCAGATCAAGTCGCGGGCAAAGAATGTCGTTACCGTGGAAGATCCGGTTGAGTACGCCGTAGACGGTATTAATCAGGTACAAGTAAACGAAAAGGCGGGGGTCACGTTCGCGACGGGAATGCGATCGATACTCAGACAGGATCCCGATGTAATACTGGTCGGGGAGATCCGGGATAGCGTGACCGCGGAGATCGCTTTTGAGAGCGCGCTGACGGGTCATCTGGTCCTCAGTACGCTCCATACGAACAGCGCGCCCGGCGCCATTATTCGATTGCTTGAATTGGGCGTAGAGCATTACCTGATCAGCGAGGCGATCGTTGGGGTTATCGCGCAGCGCCTTCTCCGGAAGCTCTGCGAACAATGTAAGAAAGAATATATCCCCGACGCGGAACTGCTGCATCTGGTCGGATTAAGCAAGAAAGATATAGAGAACAAAAAGATCTATAAGGCCGTTGGCTGCGAAGAGTGCGGCAATCTCGGCTACAAAGGAAGGATCGCGATCTTCGAGATATTTAAGGCGGAACAGGCGGTTATGAGCCAGCTCACCGGGAGGATCGCCGAATCGACACTTACGAATATCGCCCGCATGTCGGGCATGAAGTCTTTGAAAGAGGACGGGGTAGAAAAGGTCTTTAGGGGGGTAACGGCGTTCGAGGAAGTTCTCCGGGTGACATACGAACAGGAAGAACAGGTAACGAATTGTCCTCAGTGCGGAAAGCTTATTGATAGCAGGTTTTCGGTATGCCCGTTCTGCGAACAATCGCTTGGAGCGCGGGAATGCGCTCAATGCGGAGAGAAGCTTGATCCGATGTGGATCATCTGTCCGTACTGCAAGACCAGAGGGGGCGGCACAGCAAAAGAGCTGAGCAAGGCTTCAATAAAGACAACAAAGACAGAGGTGACAAAGAAGAAAAAGTAAAACATTTGCGTCAGACAGCAGTATGTTATATATTCTTTCTAATCTGTACACCTGCATGTGAGATCGCGACTTGCAGGAGCGAAGAGAGCGTAAGCCGTAAGATCGAACTTGTCCCGTATGCCGGAACGCTATGCAGCAGCATTCGGGATAGCTCAGATAAATTATTGCGCCTGTAGATGAGATCATGATTTACAGAGCGCGAAGCGCGATGTAAATCATATGATCGAATTTATCCCGTATGCCGGAACGCTATGCAGCAGCATACGGGATAGCTCAGATAAATTATTGCGCCTGTCGCTCAGCTGGATAGAGCACCAGCCTCCGGAGTTGGGTGTCGCGCGTTCGAACCGCGCCAGGCGCGCCATCCTTCGAATCACCCGCCTTTGGCGGGTTCGCTCAGGATGATCCTGAGCGAATCATGAAATCTGACGAACAGGAAGATTTCATGATGAAGCGAAGGACTTGACGGTAGGAAAGATATTGAGTCCCGCGATTGCGGGACTCAATATCGAGGCCGCTTCGCAAAATAGATAAAATTGATCCTGAGAATGCGGCCAAAGAAACATGTTAACCTTGCTAACACAAGGCATAATGTTCTCGTTGACTTTTTACAGAAATTCGCTATAATACGATAGTCGGATAAAATTAGTAATTTTTTTTGAGAGAAGGAGCAGTCGCGTGGAAGAAAGAAGACGATACATGAGATTTAAGACGTCCCTGCAGGTATTCTATAAAGTTTTGAATGGGCTCCCTACGGCGATTGAGTCAAGTGTTGTCGATGTGAGCAGGGAAGGGCTGCGGCTTTCTGATGAAAAAGGTATGATGAAGGGCTCAATAGTGGAGCTGTCGATCAATATCCCGGGAGAGAACGAGCCTGTCGTCGCCTTTGCCGAAGAAATATGGTCGCGTCAAAGCGGCGAAAAAAAATACGACAAAGGGATGCGTTTTACCAATATATCTCAGGATGCGAGATCGAAATTGATCGGGTACGCGTACGATCGACTGGCAAAAGATTACGAGAATATAGAGCTGTAATATCGACGTACAACAGGAGGAACGCGCATGGAAGAGCAGAGAGAATTTTCGAGATTCACAACGTCTCTGACCGTGATCTATCGGGGAGGCGGCACGGCTTCAGAAACGACATCAAGAATAGTTGATATCAGCAGGGAAGGGGTAGGTCTGAGCGATCTCTCTCCGCTGGGAAAAGATACTGATGTAGAGCTGAATATCGTTGTGCCGGGGGAGAGCGCTCCGATCGTTGCCCTGGCGAGATCGGTCTGGTGCAGGAAGACGGATGATTACCGGTATAGAAAAGGATTACGCTTTACCGAACTCTACAATGACAGAGATTTGAAGAAAGTGCTTAATTGCGTAGATGCTCGATTGGGGTAAATGAAAGCGCTCAGTAAGATCGAAAAAGATGACAGGGGCGTCTGGTTGAGATACCCGGCGCGTAATCAGGAACGGCGACAGAGAGCTACCGAGAAGTTGAAGCATCCTGCGCTCATTAAGAATTAAATAGCAGGTTATAGGTCTTGCATTTACATGAACTCGCGTGTAAATTTGTTTGGGTCCGCGAAAGTAAAAATATTTAGAAAGTGGTGAGATGACACAGTCAAAGATTCTCAATGAGGCCGGCAGTTTTAATAGGATCGAGCGAAGGAAGGCGGTACGCTTCAGGAAAAGCATGCTGCTTGAGTACACTGTTTTAAACGATAAGCGTGAGCAGGTACGGTCATTGTCGCTTGATTTTTCGAGAGACGGCATGCGGATCATAGACGAGAGGCAGCTTGAAGACGGAGCGGCGGCCGAGCTCCGTATTTTTCTTCCTGACTGCAATGTACCGGTAGCGGTCGCCGAGGCCGAAAGTGTTTGGTGCTTTAAGGTCGACGAGCGCTCGTATGAAAAAGGGATGCGTTTTACGAAGATCGACGAGGCCGACAGAAAAATTCTGGCGGACCTCGCGTACACTGAACAGGTAAAGAGAAGGTTTAGTATTTAAGATAATAGGACGTCCGCGTATGTTATTAAGCCCGAAGCATATTGTGCTTGGGGTTTTTTGTTACAAGGAGTATACTACGGGAAGAAATAGTTGTTTTGACGGCGAATTAAAAACAGGAGGTTCGGCGTGAGAGTTATGAGGCTATTCATCGTGGTTTTTTTTATATGCACCGCGGCATCTGTTGGGCGCTGTTCGTCGTCTGAGGCGGGCGCCGCGGTTGATGGGATACAGATCTCGATCAGTTCGAATAAGGACCGGTATATGATCGAGGATGATTTTGTTGTGGACATCGAGATAAAGAATGTCTCGGGCCGGGAGATCAATTTTTTTTATAAGACATGTCCTGTTGAGTTCCTGAAGATGTATGTCTATAGCAGCGAAGGGAGGCAGCTCTATAAGACCGAAGCGATGCACCTTATGCCTTGCCAACCTTCGACGGCGGAGTTCGTAAAGCTGAAGCCGGGTGAATCCCGCAAAGAGACGCAGGATATTTCTCAAATCATAAGAAAGATAGTGCCTGAGAACGGTATCTACACGGTCCAGTATTCATATTCTGTCCCCCAGCACTGGACCGACCTGAAGGATGTCGATAAGGATTATTGGAAGCGAACGGTCCTGTCGAAAGCGCTTCCGATCGAAGTGATAAAATCATATACCATAGAAGAGGTTGCGGGCCGGGATGACAAAAAGCTGATCACGGATGGTATAAAGGAAATTTTTGTCAATGAGAAGGTCGACATAGAAAAAATAGAGGAAATAAAGGACCTGAAGATCCCGGGCGGCATCAGGTTATTGCGTATTTATGTGTCACAGCACGAGCTTTTGGAGTTTCCTGTGCTGCCGGATGGCCCAAGCTTCGGCATGTTCGCGCTCTATGACGGAAAGCTGATATATTTGAACGGCAAGAATACCAATCTGGATAGGATCCTCTGGAAAGAGAGCGCGGGCAGCATGAGAGAGCTCGATCCGAAATCTCTCGCGTTGATGGTTATATTGTGCAAAGTTTCTGGAGGCGAGACGAGAGACCAGCTAATAACGAGCGCTCAGGATGTTTATAAATTTGAGACAAAGAAGGACCCGCCGGTCGGCTATGTTGTCCATCGGAAGAAGCTGAACAAGTTTAAAGGCGTTATCAAGCCTCCGCAATGGGAAGATACGGGGTTTACCGATGCGTTGGAGTTCTATGTGCTTTCCGGATGGATGCACGATCTGACGAATCTCGCTAAGGTCAGGGTCGATTTCGACAAGAGCTCACCGAAGATATCGGTAAAGCGGGAATATCTGGAAGGCGGTATCTTTAAAAGCATTCCCGATGTCTCGTACCGATAGCGGAACAAAAATACCGCGGCCTAAGGATGTGAAAAAGGGCTATCTACAAGCCGCTGAGCGCGTCTTTCGGCAATTTAAAAATATTTAATATTTTTCTTGACAAAGCGTGAAAAATAGTCTAATATTTTATTGAAGCAAGGAGAAAGATCCTGACCGCAAGGTGTAGAGATATTCGCCTTGCGGTTTTTTAATAACCAAGAATATCTCATGTTGAAAATGGAGGTGTGGTAGAAATGACTAAGGGAAAAGTAAAGTGGTTCAGCGATCAGAAGGGGTACGGTTTTGTTACTCCTGATGATGGCAGCAAAGATGTCTTCGTGCATCATAGCGCGATCCAGGGCGACGGCTTCAAGACCCTGCGAGAAGGTCAAGAAGTAGAGTTTAACGTTGAACAGGGCCCGAAAGGACCGCAGGCCACTAACGTAGTCAAGCTATAATATTGTAGGTTACCCTACATAGAAATGTCTTGAGATCCCCAGGCAGTAATGCCTGGGGATTTTTTTTGAGGAGAGCAAGAGGGGAACGCATTGATTACGCCAGGGGAGAGTGATATAGTGATGATCGGGTTGATATACGGTACAATTTCACGAAGATGATAAATATGTTTGGCTTGCGCGGGACCGTGACCGCGCTCTCTGATTCCGCTACATGGGATTAGCGGCTTTGAAATAAAAAGTTAAATAAATTCTAAAAGAGACGTAACTTATTAGTGTGTTTATAGATACAAATATTTTATTATTTCTGACCCACTATTGACAAAAATAGATTCGTTGTGTATACTTCCTTGGTTATGAAGTAATAAAAATATTTAAAATGTTTACACAAATGAAAGATTCCTGTGCTTGGCGTT
>JBDRSA010000097.1:0-14454 GCA_043825275.1 Candidatus Omnitrophota bacterium | reverse complement strand
TCTTTATCGTAGTAAGCAGCCTTCGCTTCATCTTCAAATACCCCTTCACTCAATTCGCGAAAAGATCGGGCAGGGACCTCACCCGCGCGTATCAGACTGCGCGATCACTCCCAGCCTTTTGAAATGTTTATCGGTCATCTTCTCAAGACTGTTCCTGTACTTCAGGAACGCGTTAACAATATTCGGATCGAACTGTGTCCCCGAGTGCGCTTCGAGTTCCTCAATAGCGTCCACAAACGGCATCTTCGGGCTGTACGGCCGATCCGTTGTCATCGCGTCAAAGGTATCAGCCACGGAAACGATCCTCGCGAGGAGCGGGATAGCTTCGCCTTTCAGCCCTTTCGGGTATCCTTTCCCGTCATATCGCTCCTGATGATACAGTATGATATCCTTTACGTCGGCCAGAAACTTGATCCCCTCAACCACCTGCGCCCCTTTTTCTGAATGGGTTTTTATGATCTCAAACTCAGCGTTGGTCAGCTTTTCCTTCTTCCTGAGGAGCGACAGCTCGATGTCAATCTTCCCGACATCATGCAAAAAACAGCTGTACTTCAGACGTTCAACCTGCTCGCGCGATAATTTGAGCGCTTTCGCGATCAACAGGGCGTACTTCTCAACCCGATGAACGTGCCCTCTGGTATACGGATCACGCAGTTCGATCGTATTGGTAAGCGCTATGATCGATTCAAGATGCGCGTGCTTTTCTCTTCGCAGCGCAGCCTTCAGCTTTTGTATCTTGTCCCTGATCGCCAGTCTCAAGTGTTCAAAGGTCTCAGCAAGATGCCCGATCTCGTCATCGGATTCGACATCTATCGCGACATCATATTTCTCATCCTGCAGATAGTTCGCCAGACTGTCAAGCCGGTTAATGTCGCCGACCAGCTTATTAACGAGCGGATAGCTCGCGATCGAAACACCTACCAGGCAGGCCAGGCACAATACCACGATCGCGGCAAGCGCGCGGTAAAGATGCCGGATATAGATATCCATCTTTTGATTGATCTCTATGATGCCGATGGTCTTCCTGTTACTCCCGTAGGTGATAGGGGCGTACGCGGAGATCCACGAGCCGTCCTTGTCCCTATAGATCTTCGTCGAGCCCGGCAAACCGCTCTTCAATACCGCTTTCGCTTCTTTTCTCATGACAAACGTCGCGCCCAAAAGAAGCGTCTCGTCGCTCGACAATATCGCCGCCAGAGCGTTTTTCTTCTTCATATAGACCGTTATCGGACTTTCAAGCTTATTCAGCTCTTTGACCCTGCCGAGAATTTTTATATAGTCGGTATACAGTTTCGTTATGCTCGAAATATCTTTTCCCGGATCGCTGACTGCGGTTTTCTGACCGGCCAACCGCCCGAGTCCCGCCTCACTCTCGCGAGCCGCGCGATACCGCTCCCAGATTGTATCAGAATTCTTAGCGATCAGGTCCATCTCTTTGCCTGAAATAAAGTTTGCGGTCGTTGCCGCAACCCCTTTGGCGGAATCTCCCATCATCCGCTCGATCCTCATTTTGCTGAACGCGAAAAAGGCATACCCAAGAACAGCGCTTATCAGAAATATCGAAAGGATAACAACGTTCATGATCTTGCTTTTTATGCTTCGCCTTTTTTGCGGAAGCCTCATAATCGTTCCTTTATTGACTCTCTTTAAAGAGATCCAAAAACCGATCTTCAAAAACCTTAAAGAGATCCCATCGATCGAGCTCGTTCTTGAGAAGATACGCGTTCTTTTTATCTCTTTTCGCTTCTTTAAAGAGGCGCTCGATCTTTTTTATAATATTGCTCGGGATCTTTCTGGCGCCCTGATCGGCTCTCTGTTCCAATTCGTCCGTTTTTTCCGCCGAAAACACCTCTTTCACTCTCCCTTCGATAAGAGCCATTTTTTCATCTATGTCCCGCTCATACTCTTCCAGCTCGTCAAAGTCGATGGTCCAATTGTGCATCTTGCCAAGCGCCTCAAGAACCGCCCGCGAAGCCTTCGGATTATTGAAGCCGATCGCGTATTGCGGCATCGTTGCCAAAAGGCAAACCGCGTCTATCTTTCTTTTTGCCGCGAATCCGAGCAGAAGACCGTTCAGCCCCGATATGTGGCCGCCGTCCATCATTTTGATCCCCAGCTTTGCCAGCCCGGGAAAAACCGTCTTCGTGTTCGACGCTCCGAAAAGCTCAGACGGATCAGAATGGCTCATCGGCATCGGGAACGCGGCGCCCGTGAAGATCTTTCGGACCTTACATTGCGCGGCTATCTCGACAACCGTTTCCATAAGTTCTTTACTTTCATCGCCTGACAACTGCGCTTCTCCTTCGACTATGATGATCTCGGGGGAGGTTGTGAAAAAAAGCGTTGTTTTCGGCGGCGCGGGGAACCTCGCCAGGCCCTCATCAACAGCCACCGACTCATACGAGCCTCCTCTGTCCGAGCGCACTTCACAAAGCTTCGCCACTTTGAGGGATTTTCTCATATAATCCACCACGCCCAAAGCGACATTGCCCATACCCGGCCACCCCGCTACCATAACGGGATCATTGAACAGCGGTTTACGGAAGTATTTCACGCTCTTCATATTTTCGGTCTTATTTTCTCTTTTTTGTCTTCAGCTTCAAAAATAGCGTATGCGCGTTCTTAGGAGAAGCATCCTCATGTACGATCTTTCTGATCGCGCTGATCATAGCGACCGGATGCTCCGACTGCCATATGTTTCTTCCCATATCCATTCCCGCGGCGCCCTTTTTCATCGCGTCACTTGTCAGCTTCATGGCGTCCATCTCTGTATTCAGCTTCGGCCCTCCGGCTATGACAAGCGGTACCGGGCACCCTTTCACGACTTTTTCGAAGTTTTCACAATAGTACGTCTTAACAACCCGCGCGCCCAATTCACCGGCGATCCTGCATGAAAGGGATAAATACCGGGCGTCACGTTTCTCGAGCTCTTTGCCGACCGCGGTCACCGCAAGAACCGGGATGCCGTAATTTTCAGCCTCGTTCACTAACCGCGACAGGTTCATAAGCGTTTGGTGTTCGTACTCCGCTCCGACATAGATCGATAGCGCTACCGCTGAGACATTGAGCCGGATCGCTTCCTGCATTGAAGTGGTGACGCCCTCGTTCGAAAGATCGCTGCCCGCTATACTGTTTCCGCCGGAAACCCTTAAAATAACCGGGATGTCCCACCCCGCATCAACGCAATTTCTGAGCACTCCCCTGGTCAACATAAGCGCGTCGGCGTACGGGACCAATGGTTCGATAGTCTTTTTTGGCTGCTCAAGCTTTCGGATCGCTCCCAAAAAATATCCATGATCGACCGCGAGCCACACACACCGGCCGGTCTTTGGATCAATAAGATGTGACATTCTGTTTTTCATTCCCCAATCCATCGTTTGCCTCCTTTAGTAATTCTACTCAGTCACAAGTTACAAGACACAAGGCACAAGTAACCCGTAACATGATATTTTTTTCTTAACTGTCGACCTCAAAATACTTGTGACAACTTGTGACCTGTGACATGTGGCTTGTGACTACTTTTGTGGTTCGATGATAACCTTGATCGAATCCTGCGCCTGAGCGACCAATTGAAACCCGATCGCGGCATCTTTCAAACAGACGCGGTGCGTGATAAGATCTCGCACCTTCACCGTTCCGTCCGCTATCAGAGCAAGCGCCTCCCGGTGGTCATCCGGACTCCCCGCATAAGAGCTGGTAAGCGTTATCTCGTTTCGCCAGAACAGATCGTTGATCGACGCGGCGACCTCAATGTCCTCTTTTCCTGAAGCGAAGAAGAGAACCGTTCCGCCGCGTTCAACATATGAAAGCGCTGCGGTATTCGCGTCCTTCGCGCCGGTACAGACGATAACGATATCGGCAAGCCTTCCACCGGTAACCGCCCGCAGTTCGGCGGCTACATCCGCGCCGCCCGGAAGCGCGCGGTCCGCGCCTGAAGCCAGAGCGAACCGCAGCCGGTAATCGACGACATCGG
The DNA here is from genome assembly GCA_043825275.1 of Candidatus Omnitrophota bacterium. GTDB lineage: Bacteria > Omnitrophota > Gorgyraeia > 2-01-FULL-45-10 > JBDRSA01 > JBDRSA01. The sequence goes on along the minus strand of JBDRSA010000097.1, from coordinate 10,481 downwards.
TAGCCACAACGGCCGAGGCGCCCTTTGCTTTTGCGAGCTTCACGTGAAGAAGCCCCGATATCCCGCTGCCGAGAACACAAACGGTATCTCCGGGCCGCGCGCCGGCGGCCCGCTGGCCGCGGACAATACAGGCAAGCGGTTCGATAAACGTCGCTTCTTCATACGAGATATTGTCAGGCAGCGCGTATACCCCGCGATCTACATGTATCGAAGGAACGCGGACGAATTCTGAAAATCCCCCCGGAAAGAATTTTGTCTCCCTGAGCGTATCACAAACGGTATGATGCCCGCGAAGACAATAGTGGCACGTATTGCACGGCACATGGTGCGACGCGGATACCCTGTCTCCGACTTTGAAATCCCGCACCTCTTCTCCAACGGCGGCAACCTCTCCCGCGATCTCGTGCCCAAGCACCAGCGGCGCTTTTTTGATCCTGTACCATTCCATGACATCGGTCCCGCAAAGACCGCTCGCGATAACCCGAACCAGGATCTCCCCCTTCCCTATCTCCGGCTTTTTCGCTTCCTCAACCCTGACATCTTTGTTGCTATAATACATCGCTACGCGCATGAACAATTCCTTTTCGGTGATCCTCTGATATTAGAGTAATATTAGCATAGAATCCCTCGATATGCAACAGCGAAAGGCGGGGCCCCGCACGAAAGCACAGCTGATAATCATGACAATCGTATCTGGTTGTTGGTATCTGGTATCTATGAAAAAAGAAGTAATAGTTCAGCCTTAGAAAGCCCGCCTCGGCATAAGGCCCTGCAAGAGCCTCAAAAGGGGGTATCGGGGCTCTTTGCGGCGAATAAGTCCGACGTAGAATTTCACACTTTACGAGTCGGATTCAGGTATACAAGAACAATCATTTTCCGTATACCGACGAGTAAAGTGTATGAAATTCAAGGAGGAATTCTTGCCGTAATATTTTACGGTGAGCCGAAAAGGCCCCGATACCCCCTTTGGGGGGATTGATGAAAGCACTTCTGAAGCTGATCTGTTACGAATAAACAGAGAAATTAAGGAGCAAACGATCTGTGGATAAGCCGAGAATACTCGCGATAGATGATGAGATCGGTTTTGTCGAGCTGATGAAGAGTTATTTCGAGCCGCGCGGTTATGAGATTGATGTCGCGGTGCGCGGCGCGAAGGGGGTCGAGATCGCCATGGATATAGATCCCGACGTGATCCTGCTCGATCTCAAGATGCCCGGTATTGACGGCGATGAGCTTCTGCAGTTGATAAGATCGAAGAAGATGAAAGCAAAGATAATATACATTAGCGCGTACGACGATGGCGGAAAGACCAGGGAGCGATTGCTGAGAAATGGCGCGTACGCGTATTTTGATAAGCCGATATCGAGCCTAAAGGATCTTGAATCGACGATCCTCAAAGCCTATAAGGAGTCGTAGAATGGAAGAGCAAAAGAAGCTCCTGGTCGTAGACGACGAGTCCGATGTCTGTGACTTTGTGAAGAGTTTCTTTGAGGAGCGGAATTACACCGTATTTACCGCCCTGAACGGCAATGAAGCGATCTCGATCTTTCAGAAGGAGAAGCCGGGCCTTATTCTGCTGGACGTAAAGATGAAGTCGATGGACGGATTGACCGTTCTCAGGCAGCTGAAGGCGATGGATGAGAACGTGAAGGTTATCATGGTAACCGCGCTCGATGAGCAGGATAAGATCGATGCCGCGCGCCAATTCGGCGCGGTCGGCTATATAACCAAGCCGCTTGTCCTGGGCAATTTAGAAGAGACTGTTGAAAGGTATCTGCGATGAGTGAAAGAATCAACAGAAAGGCGCCGACCTGGTCGAAGCTCCAGAAGTGGTTCTTCGCGAAGCTTGAAAGCACCGAGGGCGGCATAACGCCGCTGGGCCCTGACGGCTTTCCCGAATCGCAGATCCCGGCCGGGGCTCCTAAGAAGATCGATTACCAGCCGTTCCTTGAGCAGGCGTCAAAGAGCATGATCCGGTTCAAAAAGCCGGAGCATCTTATCAGGATGATCGTTCGGACGATCGACCGCCATTTAAAAGTAACGCATACCGGCGCGCTTCTTTACAAGCAGGAGAAGAATTCGTACATAATAATCGACAGCAAGGGTGAGGGCGGTTTGAAGATTCCGATCGGTTTCGTCAGAATACAGCACGACAGCCCTATCATAGCGGTCTTTAACGAGCGGAATAATCCGCTTATCTCGGAGACGGGGACGCTGAACTATTCAAACGTGATACGGTATCTGAAGGACAGGTACGTACTCGAAAAGAACCCCGACCTCTATGACCGTCTGATCCAGGTGAAGAAGCAGATGGATATGCTCAGGGCGAATATATGCGTTCCGTGTTTCTTTAAGAGGGATCTCCTGGGCGTCCTCATTATGGGGGAGAAGCTCTCGGGTGACGGCTTCAGCAGGGACGAGCTCGGATTCTTCGTGACGCTCGCCAATGACGCGGCGATGGCGATAACGAACGCCCAGCTGATCGACAGCCTTCAGCAGAAAGTCGAAGAGATAAAGGACCTCTACCAGCGTGAGCACCATATATTTATCCATACGGCGATCGCGCTCGCCGCGGCGATCGACGCGCGGGACCCGTATACCCACGGCCACACCGAGCGCGTTACCAATTACTGCATGGCGGTCGCGCGTGAGCTCGATGGCCTTCCCGATATGGATGAATACACGAATTTCCTCGAGACGCTGCAAATAGCGGCGCTTTTGCATGATGTCGGCAAGATCGGTATTCCCGACCACATATTGAACAAGACCGGCAAGCTTGAGCCGGATGAGTTCGAGACGATCAAAAAGCATCCGGCGATCGGAGCGCTCATTATCCGTCCGATCAAGGAACTGGAGGCCGTCGCGCGTGAGGTCCGGGCCCATCAGGAGGCGTATGACGGATCGGGGTATCCCGACGGCCTGAAAGGCGAAGAGATACCGTTCATCGCCAGGATCATCGCGGTTGCCGATACCTTTGACGCGATAACGACCGACCGGCCGTATCGAGGAAAAAAATCGGCCGAAGAGGCGATCAGGGAGCTGAAGAAGTTCGCGGGGAACCAGTTCGACCCTGTTATCGTGAGCGCGTTGATATTAAGCTACGAGAAAGGGTATCTTTCTCCGCGGGCAAATCACCGGAAGAACGGCAGGAACGGGAACGGGAGCAAGAACGGCTCCGCGAACGGTAAGAGTGATCTCAATAAATCGTTCTTGACGTGAAGCTCCACATCCAGACGCTGTATTGACTGTGATAGTGATGGCTCATGGAGAAGCGTAGTGAGAACATATGATATCGCAGTAATCGGCGGCGGGGCAGCCGGGTGCATGGCCGCCATACGCGCCGCTCAGAGCGAAAAAAGCGTTGCTTTGATCGAGCGGAATAATGATATCGGCAGAAAGATCCTGCTGTCGGGCAAGGGAAGGTGCAATGTTACGAACAACGCGTCGATCGACGAATGCATTGAACGGTTTGGAAAGAGGGGAAGGTTTCTCCGGTCCGCGTTCAACGAATTCTACAATGAAGGCGTATCGGAATTCTTCAGGTCGGGAGGGCTGAAGCTCAAGACAGAACGGCAGGGGAGGGTCTTTCCGGATACCGACAGGGCCTTGTCGGTGGTCGACGTGCTGAGGAAGAGTCTCAGGAGCCCGAACATAGATCTTCTGCTTGAGCGGCGCGTTTCAAGCGTTGTAAAGAAAGACGATCTCTTCGAGCTTCTCATGAACGGCACCGAGCGCGTAACCGCTAAAAAAGTCATATTGGCGACCGGCGGGGCGTCGTTCGGGAAGACAGGCTCGACGGGCGACGGGTATGTCATAGCGAAAAAACTGGGACACTCGATCGAGCCGTTACGGGGCGCGCTCGTTCCGCTAAAAACGAAAGAGCGGTGGGTGAAAAGATTACAGGGGGTCGCGCTGAAGAACGTGCGGCTTCTGTTCAAATGCGGCGACACCAGGCTCTCGACCGATATCGGAGAATGCATCTTCACGCACTTCGGTATTTCGGGGCCGCTTATTCTGGATAAAAGCGGCGATGTTGTCGACGCGTTGAGAGAGCATAAAGAGATAGCGCTTTTGATCGACATGAAGCCGGCTCTTGATCAGGAGAAGCTCAAGAAGAGGCTCATGAGAGAGTTCAAGGGGAACGGAACATCGCTCATCAAGAATATCATGGGGCGTCTTCTTCCGGGGAGGTGTATTCCGGTTTTCCTGGAACTGGCGGGCATAGATCCCGGTAAGCGTGTGAATCAGATCAGCCGTGAAGAGCGCCATGCGATCACTCATCTTCTGAAGAACTTTCCGTTGACGATCACCTCGCCGCTCGCGCTCGATAACGCTATGGTTACCAACGGCGGCGTATCTACAAAAGAGATCGATCCCCGGACAATGGGATCGAATCTTCTGCCGGGGCTCTTCTTCGCGGGGGAGATCATCGACGGCTGCGCCTCGAGCGGCGGATACAATCTCCAGCAGGCATGGTCAACAGGGTATCTGGCCGGTGAGAAAGCCGCGTCGTATTAGAATATTGGCTATCCTAACAAAAAAGGTAACAGATCAGCTTCAGAAGTCATTTCATCAATCCCCCCAAAGGGGGTATCGGGGCCTTTTCGGCTCACCGTAAAAGATTACGGCAAGAATTCCTCCTTGAATTTCATACACTTTACTCGTCGGTATACGGAAAATGATTGTTTTTATATACCTATAATCCGACTCGTAAAGTGTGAAATTCTACGTCGGACTTATTCGCCTACAAGGCCCCGATACCCCCTTTTGAGGCTCTTGCAGGGCATTTTGGTGTATGGTGTGTTTCCGGGACTGGGCTAATCACACAAAGAGAATGTTCTTTTCTTGACAGAGTTGGTATGCTATGATAAACTCTAATAAAAGTTAGTATTTCTCATGTTTTTTTATACGGGGATAGCGCGGTACAAGCTGTATGCATTTTGAAAAGGTAGAACTCATCGGATTTAAGTCGTTTGCCGAAAGAACGGTACTTCAGTTTGAGCCCGGCGTAACGACCGTTGTCGGCCCGAACGGGTGCGGCAAATCGAATATAGCGGACGCCATACGGTGGGCGCTCGGGGAGCAGTCCACGAAGTCATTGCGCGCGTCAAAGATGGAAGATGTTATATTCAACGGCACGCATACCAAAGAGCCGATAAACTTCGCCGAAGTATCGGTCACGTTTTCCAACCAGGACAGGTCGCTGCCGATCGATTACGATCAGGTGACCATATCCCGCCGCCTCTACCGGTCCGGCGACACGGAATACCTCCTCAACAGAACTCCCGTACGGTTAAAAGATATCTCTGAGCTCCTGATGGGGACCGGTATCGGCACCGAATCCTATTCGATCATCGAGCAGGGGAAGATGGACCTTGTTCTGAGCTCGCGGGCTGAGGACCGGCGGTTCGTTTTTGAGGAAGCCAGCGGTATCACCAAGTATAAGTCGAAAAAACGCGAAGCGATGCGGAAGCTTGACGATACTGAGAACAACCTCGTCAGGATAAACGACATAATCCAGGAGGTGAAGCGGCAGATCAATTCTATCGAGCGGCAGGCGCGGAAAGCTGAGCGGTACAAGGTCGAGTTCGACAAGCTGAAGGCGTTCGAGATGAGGCTTTCGTCTTTTGAGTACAAGAACCTGAAGAACAGAGAGAAGACGTCGTCGGTAGAGCGGGATGATCTAAAAGCGCGCGAAGAAGAGCTGACACAGGAGATCGCGCGCGTCAACGAAAAGCTGGGGGAGTTTCGCGCTCAGCTTGACGAGATCAGCGTCCGTTCGACTGAATGCAGCGGCCGCTATGTGGAGACGGCCGCGACGATCGACAAGAACAAACATCGCATCCAGGTCGACAACGAGCGCGTTGAAGAGGCAAAAAACCTTTACGCGGCGATCTCGGGCGAAATAACGTCGATAGGCGAGCGGATAGCGTCACAGGAAGAGCTCGTCAGGAACATTTCCGAAGAGTTTGAGAAAGTTAAAACTGAGTCGTCGAACAACGCGCTGATGTTCGAGACGCGGAACCTGCGTCTGAAAGAGCTTTCGGGCGAGATCGAAGCGCTTGAAGACGGCATCAAGTCGGGAAAGGCCCGGGCGGTCGAACTCCTGCGGGAAGAGACGCGCATTAAAAACGAGCTTATCAAGCTCGGTTCTGAGATACAGAACAGAAAATCGAGAATGCGCCGGCTCGGCATGGAGAAGGAGAATACGGCCGAAGAGCTGAACGCGCAGGAAGATGCGCTGCGGAAGGTGGCGGAAGCGTGCACCGTGTCTGAGCGGCGCGTGTCGGATGTCGCGCGCGAGGTGGAGTCAAAGAAGGCCCGCTTCGAAACGATCGCGCAGGAAGTAAAAACGCTTGAAGAGGAGATCGCGCGCCAGCGGAACACGATAACGGGTTTGCGGTCGAAACAGGAGTTCATAGAAGACCTTGCGCGCCGGAGAGAGGGGTTTGGCGCGGCGGTAAAATATATCCTGAATAAATACGAGCAGGACCCGACGCGCTTCCGGAAAGTGTACGGTGTGGTCGCGGATATGCTGTCGATCGAAAGCGGATACCGGGGGGCCGTCGAAGCGGCGCTCGGCGAGAACGCCCGGACGATCGTTGTTGAGACCGACGCCGATATCGCGAAAGCGATCGCGGCTCTCGAAGGAGATAAAGCCGGCAGGGCGGGCTTCGTCTCAATGGAGCGTATCCGGCAAACGCCGGGCGTTGATCCATCGACGCGTTCCACGGGCATGCCCGTGGGGCTCCATATTCCCGCGGATGATGCGGACACAGAAAGCAGGCTGTTGCATTACGTAACAACAGCGCCCGAGCACGAGCCGGTCGCGAAATATTTTCTTGGCGGCGTACGGATGGCCGGGTCGGTCGAGGAACTGCTGCAAAGCTCCGGCGAGTCGCCTCAAGGGAGACTGGTGACGACAAGCGGCGCGCTGCTCGATGAGAATAAGGTTTCAGGAGGCGGGACCGGAGAGCAGGGCGACCTGTCGATCGTCGGCCGCCACGACCGGATCAACAGTTTGCGGCTCGAGATCGAAAGCCTGGCCTTCAAGATAGAGGACCTTCAGAAGAAGAAGAACGACGACGCGAATACGATGAGCGGCCTGAAGGCCGCGACCGAAACAGAAGAGCGGAATCTTCGGGATGAACAGATAAATTTCGCTAACGCTGACACCAGGAAGAGATCGATCGAAGAAGCGGCCAATAAACTGCGAGACGAAATAGCCGTGGTCGATCTTGAACTCGAGGAAGTGAGTCAGGCGGTTGACGAAATGACGAAGCGCGGGGAAGAGCTCAACACTTCGTTAAACGGATTTGAGAATGAAAATACCGCGCTGCGCGCTTCGACGGAAGCGAAGCAGGGAGAGCTTGAAAAGAAGCGCCAAGAGAAGGAATCGGTCCTGCTCGAGGAAACGTCGCTCAAGACGAAGATAGACTCATCCCGGCGGGAATTGGAGCGTTTCGTGCGGAATACCGAGAAAGAAGCGTCGTTCCTCACCGAGCTTAAGGATTCACTGGCGTCAAGGGTAGTGTCGCGGGAAGGATTGACGGCGCGGTCGGAGACGCTCAAAACAGAGGTAGAGCAGCTTACGCGGCAGAACGAGGAGCTGGAGCGGGGGTCTTACGGCCTGCGCGAAGAACTCGACAGGATCGGGCGGGAAAAGTCAGACACGACCGACAAGATGAGTATTGACGAGCTTCAGCTGAAGGAGAAAGAGACGGAGCTTGAAAATTCGAAGAACCAGATACGGGACTTCGAACTTAAGAAGATGGAGATCGACTATAAGATGTCGAGCATCCGCGAGCGCATCCAGCAGGCGTACAAGGCGGATATCGATACGGCGCATGTTGACTATGACGAGCATGAAGACTGGGATGGCATGCGCGCCCAGATCGAAGAGATGCGCTCGAATCTCGACGACATGGGGCAGGTCAACCTGGTAGCGATCGAAGAGCATAAAGAACTTGAAGAGCGATACGCGTTCCTTGTCCATCAGAGGCAAGACCTCGTAAACGCGAAAGACTCGCTGATGAAGGCGATCCAGAAGATCAACAAGACGACCAAAGAGCTCTTTCTGGAGGCGTTCCATAAGATCCAGGTAGAATTCAAGAACTATTTCAGGCTGCTCTTCGGCGGCGGCCAGGCCGAGCTGATCCTGCTCGATGAGCAGGATGTCCTTGAGGCGGGTGTCGAGATCGTCGCGCGGCCTCCCGGCAAGAAACTGCAGAGCATAATGCTGCTCTCGGGCGGCGAGAAGGCGCTGACGGCGATATCGCTGCTCTTCGCGATATTCAAAGTGAAGCCGAGCCCGTTCTGTATCCTCGACGAGATAGACGCTCCTCTTGACGAGTCGAACATTGACCGGTTCAGCAAGGTTCTGCAGGACTTCGTCAAGATGTCCCAGTTTATCATCATTACCCACAATAAAAAGACGATCGAGCTCGCCGATGTGATGTACGGCATTACGATGCAGGAGCAGGGCGTGTCGAAGATCGTATCGGTTAAATTCCTCGAAACAGCGAAGGGTGCCGAAGGCCAGCGGAAAGCGGTCGCCGCCTAGGTACTTTCAGTCCTGTCATTTCCCTTCGCGGGGAAATACAAACAAACCTTATTCTTTCCCGATTGCTTCGCGTCATAGAGCGCGGCGTCCGCGCGGTTAAAGAGATCGTTCTTTGTAGCCGCGTCATCGGGCAGCGTCGCGACGCCGAGGCTTATCGTGAGGCGCTTGTCGTGGGGTATGTTCTGATCGCTCGAGAAGACTTTTTCGACCTCGGCCCTGAGACGCTCCGCGAAGACCTGCGCGCACTCTTTCGTTGTGGAAGGCATGGCGACGGAGAACTCTTCTCCGCCGTACCGGGCGACGATGTCGCATTTTCTGGAGTTATTCCTGAGGACGACGGCAACCTGCCTGAGAGCGTCGTCTCCTTTTATGTGTCCCAGCGTGTCGTTGTAATTCTTGAAATTATCGATATCGAGCATGACGAGGCTGAGCGGCGATTCGTTGATCTTCGCCTTTTCTATTTCCGAGCTCAGGAGCTGCTGCAATCTCCCGTAATTTAACAACTGCGTGAGGCCGTCGGTATTCGATAGCCGGACCGTCTCTTCGAATAGCCGTGAATTCTCGATGGCGAGGCCCGCATGGTTGGCGAACATCGTAAGGATGCGCATTTCGGATTTCGTGATCGGCTTTTTGTTGAATATATTGTCGACGAGGATCGCGCCGAGGATCTTATCTTTCGCCCGCAAGGGGACGGTGACGAAGTATTCGGTCTCAAGCATCGCCGCGAATTCTTCTATGACCATTTTTCGCGCCTCTTCGGTGGTGATCTCGAACGGCATCCCCTCAAGAATGGTCTTGGCGAGAACCCCCATATCCTCCCTGATCGGGATCTTGATATTCTTGACGACGCTGTTCAGCCCGGAGTCGGGGTTCTTTTTGAAGTTATCGTACGCGGCAATAAAATCCTCTAAGCTCGTCATACGCTCCTGAGAGATCGCTTTCCAGATCTTGTCGGCCTCTTCACCCGAATGAGGCCCGATCCCCATAACGCCTTCAAGAAGACAGCCGTCTTCCTTCACAAGAAAAAGCATCGCGCGGTTGAACCCGAGCCCCTCATGAGCGGTGAGCGCCGTCAGGATGATATAGAAGATCTGGTCGAGCTTTAACGTGGTCCTCATCGCGTTCGAGATCTCGTGGAGGATCCAGAACTCCTGTTCAAGGCGCTTGATCTCGAGCGTCAAATCTTTATCTGTTTTGATGTTCTTATCCATAAGCGTTACGGGGTATTTTCAGGCGCGCAGGCCTCAGCGGACCGGCGCTGCCCGCGCCGGCCGGTCGATCATTCAGCCCGTTTTGTTCCGGGGAGCCTCAAGCGTGACGGGCGAGAGACTTGTTTGACATTGCCGAAAACAACGGTCATGGCGACGTCTTTGCCGTCGAACTTTTTTGACATTACCCTCACCGTGTCGCCGTTTTTCAGCTCTGAAAGATCGGTAACCTTCGTAATATTTGTCCAGGGAGAGAGCCCCAGATCGTAGGCTTTACCGTCGACATCGCTGCGTACGCGTATTTTCAGGTTTGCGGGATCCGACGAATCGATGTTTTCAACGACCCCAAATATGACCTTGAAGCCGCCTGAGCGCATGCGCTCATCCTGAAACCCGCCCGGCGCTTTTGAGGGCGGCGATCCGGAGGTGACTGCGGGGCGCGGTTGAGCGAAAACGGGAGAGGGCGCGGATACAAGGCAGAGCGCAAGAAAGAAAACGGAAAGAGTAAAGAATATGCTGTTTTTCATACATGTCCTCCCTTGAAAGCATAGTAGCACAATCCGGAGGAATAGTCAAATTCTTGTAACAGATCAGATTCAGAAGTACTTTCATCAATCCCCCTCCAAAGGGGGTATCGGAGCCTTTTCGGCTCACCGTAAAAGATTACGGCAAGAATTCCTCCTTGAATTTCACACACTTTACTCGTCGGT
>JBDRSA010000096.1:0-17496 GCA_043825275.1 Candidatus Omnitrophota bacterium | reverse complement strand
GTCCTTAAGAAATTCTATTACTTCCTGCAGCTCCTCTTTTGCCTCGTCAACACCGGCGACATTCTCGAAAGTTACCTTCGTCTTTCCTTCGGCGGTTATCGTAGGCCTCGATTTCCCGAACGACCATATCCTGCCCGCTCCTCCGCCCGCGGACGCTCCCCGATAAATAAAAAACCAGAGAAAAAGGATGAAAAGCACCATCGGCCCAAGCGAATAGAATATGTTTATCCACAGCGTCTTCGGCGGGCGCACATCAAACGTATGAACATTCTCCCTTAAGAGTTTCACGGTCTCCTGATCTCCGTCGGGTATGTGCACGATAAACTCGGCCCCGCTCTCAAGCTCGCCTCGCACGATCGAATCAGTCAGATAAGCCTTCTGAATTCTTCCCGTTGAATCATTCGATCTAAGCGTACTATAGAACTCTCCGTAAGGAATAATGACCGTTGGCCTTTCGAGGCTTTGTGTCCCCAGATGAAAAAGCGAAAGTACGCCCAGCGCGACCAGCATCCATATCATCATCGCTTTACCGTCTCTTTGCTGGCCCTTGGGGTCCTGCTTCCTTCCGGGAGAACTTCTTTTGTTTTGTTGGGTTTTCTTTTGGCTGCCCATATGCCCTTTACGGTATTTTTGCGTATGATTATAACAATATCCGCGCTATAACGCAAGCGATTATATGCCCCGGCCCACTACGACCTTTTTCTTCTCGGGATACGCTGATATCGAATTGTCGAACTTGTTCTGATCGATCGAATTCCTCCCGGAAGCTCGATCGACGAGCCGGTATTTTTTTTCTTTATAAGACACTCGGCTTCTTTCCAGTGCCTGTACGTAAGGGCTTTGATCCTTCCTCCCGCGCGCTCAAGAGCATCGCGCACGATCTCTCTTTGTATCGACGGCGGCTGCCGGAGGATCTCCTTCACCGGGACCTCAATAAACCGGCCTTTTTTACTGACCAATCTTTTCAAAACACCATTCTTGATCGATTCAATAGAGTCACGGTCTTCCCTGATGTGTTGCGCGAAATTAAAGAGCGCTCTTTTTAGTCTCGGGTTATACTTCTGAAGATACGGGATTATCTTTCTTCTGACGCTGTTCCTGAGGTACTTCGTGCTATAATTTGACTCATCAACCCTGTACGCTATTCTCTCTTTCCTGAGGCATGATGTAATATGTTTTTTTTCGAGCTCAATAAGCGGACGAACAATACGGAATCCCCCCATGGTCCTTACGGGAGGAATACCGGAGGCCCCTTTGGCAGACGCCCCTTGAATAATGCGCATTAAGACCGTCTCCGCCTGATCATCAAGATTATGACCGGTAGCGACGACATTTGCCCGCGTTTTTCCGGCCGCATACTCAAAAAACTCATACCGCGCCTTTCTTGCCCGCTCCTCTAATGACAGCTTGCTCCTTTTTCCCGCAATGCCTTTCGCTTTTTTTTGCGCGACCGGAATGCCCATCGCGTCGCAAAGTTTGGCGGTAAATCGAGCGTCTGCTCTTGACGATGACCCTCTGATGCCATGATCGAGATGACAGGCCGACAGCTTAAAATTAAGTTTTCTTTGCAGCCTACGAAGCGAATACAATAGAAAGACAGAGTCCGGCCCCCCGGATATACCTACGAGGACCTTGTCTCCCGACGCTATCATATCGTACTGCCGTATCGTCTTAAGAACCTGCTCGATGATTTGGTTGGTGGTCATCGTTTTATCCATAGAGGGGCTAAGCTTCGCTATGGCGCTCCTATTCGTCGCGCCATAACGCTCGCTCAGGATCACTCTCGCCTTCGGCGAGAGTGGTAGCGGGGAGTGGATTTCCCCGCCTTTTCCCCACATAAAACAACGCATGTGCGGGGTCCCGCATTCATCTATTATGCTGCGGGAGAACCACTTACGCCAAATCTCTTAAGTAGTGTGGTAGCGGGGGAGAGATTTGAACTCTCGACACGCCGGGTATGAGCCGACTGCTCTAACCAGACTGAGCTACCCCGCCACATTTACGAAGTAAATGTGATCTTGATCCCGCCCTGGCGGGAGAAAGACCTTAATTACAAAGTAGAAAATTCGATCCTGAGTCAGCGTTAAGAAATGCGGGCATTTTGGCTGACGAGGAACCGTTTCATTTATTTCAAATTAAAGAGCGCTATCGTGTCTTGCGACCTGTGACCTAGGACCAGGCAGACAGTCTATCCAATCAACGCCTCTTTGTCAACATCGAACGGCGATCGATGAACCTGAGTATCGGCCGGTTCATGCTTCCCGTTCTGTACCCCTCAAGATCGAGAGCGACGAAATCAAAGCCGATCTTTCTGAATCGTTTTAGTATCTCTTCCTTCTTATCCAGCACTTTCCTGAATCCGTATTTCTCGACCTCGATTCTCGCGACATTCTTTCCATGGACCCTCACCCTGAGCTGGCGCAACCCGATGTCGCGTAGAAATGTTTCGGACAAGTCTATCCTCTTAAGCGTCACTCCGTCAATGTTTTCACCGAACGGGAACCGAGACGCAAGACAGGCAAACGATGCCTTTTTCCATACTGATATGCGCGCCTTCTTTAACGCGCGGCGAATCGTCTCTTTCCCTATCCCCGCTTCCGCCAATGGGCTTCGCACTCCAAGCTCTTTGGCGGCCTTCGTTCCGAATCGTATGTCTCTGCGGTCATCAGCGTTGGTGCCATCCGCTACCGCGTTTATATCGTTCTTTTTTGCGATCTTCTTCAGTTTTTCGAACAACTCCCGTTTACAGTAATAGCACCTGTCGATCGGGTTTTCAGCAAAATTTTTTACGCTCAATTCGCTTGTGTTGATCACCAGATGCCTTGCGCCGATCTTTCTGGCAAACTCGATCGCGCTGTCACGTTCCGCGCGGGGATATGTCTCAGATGAGGCCGTTACGGCCAGAACGTTCTCTTTTCCAAGCGTTTGAAGTGAATACCACAAAAGGAACGAACTGTCGACCCCGCCGGAGAACGCGACGGCAACGCTGCCAAGGCCATGAAGCCTGCCTTGCAAAATTTTTAGCTTTTTCCGGTCGGTCAGCTTTTTCTTGCGGGCAATTACGGCGCTCATCGGATCACCTCTTTGATCCAACCGCCCCCAAGAACCTCATCGCGTACATACATAACGGCCGCCTGCCCCGGCGTAGGAGCCTCCTGAGGCTCTTTGAAATCAACACGTACGCGGCGCTCTCCTGCCGGCATGATCGACGCCGGCGCTCGTACGTGCCTATATCTGATCTTAACATCCGCGTCGATCGGCTTCGTGATGCCGCTAACGCTGACCCAATTCATCCTCTCAACGATGAAGGACGTTTTCATAACCTCATGCTTCTCACCAACGACGATCCTGTTGTTCTTTGGATCTATCGCGGTAACATAGAGCGGTTCTTTATGAGCGATCCCGAGCCCTCTTCTTTGACCGATCGTATAGCGGCATATCCCCTTATGCCTGCCAAGAACCTTACCGTCTTTATCTACTATGTCGCCGGCGATCTGCCGTATTCCGCGTTTTTTGTCGAGATATTCAGCATAGGGAATGTCCTGAGAAAAACATATATCCTGACTGCTCTCAACGTCATGGGTCATAAGACCATATTTTTTCGCTATTTTTCTGACCTGCCTCTTCGAGATCTCTTCAAGTGGAAATATAATTTTTTCGAGCTGCTCCTGTTTAATACTGAAAAGGAAATATGACTGATCGTGCCCCTTTTCGGAGCTCTCTCTGAGCGCGTATCTTCCGGTCGCTCTGTCAAACCTCACCCGCGCGTAATGTCCGCTCGCGACATAATCAGCGCCGAGTGCTTGCGCTTTTTTCAGCAAATACCCGAACTTTATCTTTTCATTGCAGAGAACGCACGGATTCGGCGTATGCCCCCTCTGATACTCTCTGCAGAAATAATCGATCACGTACTTTTTGAATTCCTTACTGTAATCGATCACATAATACGGGATCCCGAGCTTTTCCGCTACCGAGCGCGCCCTGACGATCGCCTCAAGTGAACAGCAAGCCTTTCTTGAAACGGTGCCGCATTCCTCCTTCGGCCACATCTTGAACGTTACCGCGATTATTTCGTGGCCCTCCTCTTTCAGGAGAGCGGCCGCGCACGACGAGTCAACGCCGCCCGAGAGCGCTACAAGTATTCTCTTTTTTTTCGCTTTTTTGATCATAGCCATATGCCGAAGCTTCAATTGCCGGTGAGGATCCCCCTCCGGCCTACTTCATCCCTTTAAGCACTTTGTCTATATCGATATATTTCCCGATCATGTCCTTGATAACTGCTATTTTTTCGGCGTTCTTGGGTTTTATCTTCACCTTTACCGCGTACACCCTTGACGCTATCGCGTACGTATCTTCCCCGGTCACCAGTATCGGTATTCCAGACTTCTTCATAAGCGCGAGGCATTTTGATCCGGGTATAATGCCGCCGTTTAAAATTATTCCTGAGATCGACCTATTCTCCTTTTTGTTACAATGCGTTTTTACAGCCGCGGTTATTATATCTTCTCTGTCGCCGGGCGTTATAATGAGCGTTTTTCCTTTTATGTATAGAAGCGCTCTCTTAACCGCCATAGCGCACACAAGATTCTGATTGATAGCGTTGTGCAGGTTCTTTTCTCCGTACAAAACCTTCAGCTTGAGCTCGTCAACGATCTCCCGCATTGAGGGTTTTTCAAGCATCTTCATAAACGGTACAACGCCTAATACGTTCAATCCTTTTTTCTCAAGCCCGACTCGAACAATGCTGTTCACTTTTTTATATTTTCCCGGCAGGACCTTATTCACGATCACGCCCGCTATCCGCACCCCTTCTTTATCAAAAAGCGCTTTGTTCAGCATTATTTCGTCGATCGGCTTGCCTATTCCACCGCTGGAGATAATGATAGCGTTCGCGCCGAGAGCCCGCGCGACGGCTGCGTTCGAAAGGTCGAACACCGAACCGACGCCGGCGTGCCCCGTACCCTCAATAACGACCAGGTCGCTCTCCTCGGCTATCCTGCTGATAGACTGCCGGATCTTTTTCAGGTAGTCCTCGGCCGGCCCGTTCAAGATATACTTCTCCGTAAAGCCTTTTTCTATCGCTATCGGTGACATGTCTTTTATATGCGTAGTTACGCCGAATACTTCGTCGATCAGCAGTGAATCTTCATCCACCTTAAACCCCTGCTCGATCAAATACCTTTGCCCGATCGGTTTAATAAAACCGATCCTCTTGAACGACTTACTCAGCGCGGCGATCAGCCCGAGCGATACCGTCGTCTTTCCGTCGTTCTGCATCGTCGCGGCTATGAATATTTTTTTTGCCATCTTTGCGGCCTCTTAAAGCTTTCCCTCTCTGAACGAACCGATGTACCCGGCGCAATACTCATCCTCGCCGATAAGAGCGGTTGCCGATTTAATAGTCGCGTAGATACCTCGATCGGTCGGATCGACGATCCCCGCGTCAAGCCCCGCATATATGGCCATTGCGAGAAACGCAGCGTTGATAACGCTCCGCTTCGGCAGCCCGAATGATATGTTGCTTAAACCGCAGATCGTCTTAACCCCGCCTATTTTTTTTATCGCCGGGATCGCCGCAAGCAGCGCTTTTGCCTGCTCCGGCTCTGTCGACAACGGCCTGACAAGCGGATCGAAATAGAGAGCCTCGTCCTTAAGCCCGTGGCGGTTCGTTTTTTTGAGGATCTTTTCGGCGATAGCGGCCCTTTCTTCAACTCCTTCGGGCATGCCGCGTTCATCCATCGTTAGCGCGATAACCTTCGCGTTATACTTCACCGCAAGCGGCGTTATAGCGTCGATCCTGGCATCCTCGCCGGTAATAGAGTTTATGAAGATCGCGCCGCCGCCTTTATAGACCTTCAGCGCCGCTTCGATCGCGCGATAATTCGGGCTGTCGATACATATGCCGATACCGGGAAACCTGTCGTTCAAAATACTTATCGTCCAATCAAGGTCCTGATGTTCGTTCTCAAGCCCCATCGCGCAATTAACGTCAAGAACGGAGGCGCCGTGATCGACCTGTCTTTTCGCCTCATCAACGATAACCGATGAGTTTTTAGAACGTATCGCTTTTTGGATATCTTTCCTCGTCGAATTTATCCTCTCCCCAATAATCACCATGACCCTTCTCTCCTAACATTATTAATAGGATCCTTCTTTCTTGCCTTCTGATCCTGACTTCATCAGTTACAGGCGCTTATCGTAGCTCGATTCAATGGTTTTTACGAGGTTGGTTAGAACTGAATTTACCGGCGTAGGTATCGAGAGGCTCTTCCCATGTCGAACGATAGCGCCGTTAATATAATCAATTTCGGTTTTCTTCTTTTTTAGAACGTCTTGCAGCATCGATGAGATATTCGTTGCCGTTGCTTTGCCGACCGATTCAACTTTCTGGATCGGATCGTCGTAGATGAGCTTTCGTTTTTTTCTTTTCGCGATCTTTACCGCTTCTGAAACAGCGTCGCGCATGATCTCCTTGGTGCCCGGATACTCAATAAGCATACCGTTATGAAGCATCGTCACCGCCGTTAAGGCATTTATTCCGACATTTATAATAAGCTTGCTCCAGACTATCGACTCGATATTCTTTGATACTTTTGTGGCGAACCCCGCCCTGGTGAGCATTGTCTGGATCGTGCGAAGCGGCAGCGTTACGCGTCCATCGGGCCTGCCGATGATCGTATCGCCTTTCCCCGCGTGCCGGACATGTCCTACATCAAGGAGCGTAGCGCCATGACTCGTTACGCCGCAAACAACTTTATCGGGATCGAAGTTCTCGGATATCGTCTGCACGTTCCCGACCCCGTTCTGAAGCGTCATAATGGATGTTCTTGCTCCCACCATTGAAACGATCTTCTTACATGCCTCTTCAGTGCTGTATGACTTTGTGCATATGATAACGAGATCGCTCTCTCCGGCCTCGCGCGGGTCCGCGGTCGTTCGTACCGGAACCTTCATTGAGCCGCTTATGCCTTCAACGATGATGCCCCTACTTCGTATTTTCTTCGCGCGGTCATCATCTCTGTCAACAAGCCAGACCTCTTCCTTTGTCTTGTTCGCAACAAGAGCCGCAACAAGACACCCCATCGCTCCCGGACCGACAACCGCGATCTTCATTTTTCTAAAGCTCCATCATTATTAGATGCCCTTCTTTTTCAGCTTCTTCATCTCGTCATCTTTGATCGTAAAGCTGTGTTCTTCCGCTGGAAATTTAATTTTTTCGACTTCGCTTTTATATGAACGGATAGCGTCGTCTATCTGCGGCGACAGCTTCGCAAACTGCTTAACGAACTTCGGCACGAACCGGTCGTAGAGCCCGACCATATCGTTCGTTACGAGAACCTGCCCGTCGCAGTATGGCCCCGCGCCGATGCCGATCGTCGGAAGGCCTATCTTTTCGGTCAGAATTCTTGCGATACTGTCGGGAACGCACTCAAGCACCAGGCCGAAACAGCCGGCTTTTTTCAATAGATGCGCCTGATCGAGTATCTTCGATGCGGCGTCGGCGTCTTTCCCCTGGACCTTATATCCCCCGAGCTTGGCGATCGACTGAGGCGTCAACCCGAGATGGCCGAGAACAGGTATCCCGGCATCAATGATCGCTTCAGCCGTCTCGGCAACTTCATAACCTCCTTCGAGCTTTATCGCGTCACAACCCGCTTCCTTAACAAAACGTCCGGCGTTCGTGATCGCATCTTTTTTACTTATTTGATACGACAGGAACGGCATATCCCCGATCAGAAAAGCGTATTTTGTTCCCCGCCGGACCGCTTTCGAATGATGAAGCATCTCTTCCATCGTTACCGGAAGCGTCGATTCATACCCGAGCAAAACCATCCCCACCGAATCGCCGACAAGAATACTGTCTATGCCGGCCTCGTCGATGAGCCTCGCCATAGGGTAATCATACGCGGTAAGCATAGTGATCTTATGCCCGCTCTCTTTCTTTTTTCTGAAATCGTTAATGGTA
Source organism: Candidatus Omnitrophota bacterium (assembly GCA_043825275.1). Classification (GTDB taxonomy): domain Bacteria; phylum Omnitrophota; class Gorgyraeia; order 2-01-FULL-45-10; family JBDRSA01; genus JBDRSA01. The sequence continues at coordinate 9,530 of JBDRSA010000096.1, read as the reverse complement.
AATTTCTTACGCTCCATCATTGCTATGCCTCCGATTTGTGCCTGCCACCTATCTTTTTTTATACGCGTCAATATATGAATCGCAATATATGCTCCTGTTCAGAATGAGCTCAGCGGTTATCATAGCATCCATAAGCTCTTTGTCGAGAGGATCACAAATCGCGGCGGTCAAACCATTCGCGATCGCCATAACGAGGAACGTCCTGTTGACAAGGCTCCTGAACTTCGTTCCCTGCGAGACATTCGATAGCCCGGCGACGAGCTTCGGCGGCGGATCACTGACGACCTGGATCTCTCGCATAGATTCGAGGATCTCCGGCTGCTGCGATTGCGCTACGTTAACCGGCAAAATAACCGGATCGATATAAAGACCATCCAGATCGATCTCGTACTCCATGCACTTTGATATGATCTGAGCCGCAAGCTCCACTCGCGCCATGCGGTCGTTCGGCACACCCTTTTTATCCATCGTTAGCCCGATCACGTAGGTGTCGTATTTCTTAACCAGCGGAAGGATACTCTCCATCTTTGAGTCGTCGGCGTTCGTGGAATTAATCATAGCCTTCTTTTTAGCCACCTTGAGACCTTCCTCGATAACGTCGGCCTTCGTCGAATCAAGACAAAGAGGCGCGTCAACCGCATCCTGGATGACCTCGACAAGCCACTTCATATCGTCTTTTGGGCTCTTAGAGTAGGGTCCGGTGTTTACGTCAAGAAAATCGGCCCCGGCTTCAACCTGTCTCCTCGCAAGGTCCTGGATCACATCTTTGTTCTTCGTCCGCACAGCTTCCCCGACAGCTTTGAACATACCGTTCAATAGTTCGCCAATAACGAGCATCGCTCCTCCCGGTCTATTTTTTTAGGTCTTTTTCAATAAAATGCTTCACTTGAACAGCAGATTCAGGATGCCGTAGAACGATCAGGTCGACGCCCGACTGCAGCATCGCCGCCGCCGTGGCGATCTCCCACGAAACACCGACCGGCGTGGATTCCTTCGACTCCTTGACTCTCCATGCTTCCTGGCCGACAAAAAGTATCATCGGCATCGCGAGCGCCCAGTCTCCGCCAAACGCCGCAAGCCGCGCTCGCTCCATAATGGAATAGACATACTCCATTCCATACCCCAGCGATGCTGTCGTCGGATGCATCACGATTCTTTTTTTGTCGAACCCCATATCGGTTATCAGGATATTGACCTGTTTCGCTATATTGATATCGATCGGTGACTCCGCTATAATAGCGTGGTTGTCCGCCAAACATGAAGCGGTAAGCGTCTTATAATTTTCCTGAGTCGCGACCCCAAGCAGACAATTCTCATTTTTCAGTTCGTGGCTTACTTCGGGCATAAGCGCGCGGTCCTTTTCATCGTCCCCCGATCCAAGAATTATCAGCGGCACGGCAACTTCAGCTGAAAGTTTTTTAAGGAACGCTGTCGTATCTTCCACTTTCGCGTTGCCTGAATCGGGGTGCGCCGATTGGAGCCGCACACAAAGCGCATCCGCTTTATATTCTGAAACGCACTTTTTGCCCCACGCGAGAGGATCGTCCGCCTCCGCTCCCAGCGCCTGAACGAGCCCTTCCGGCCAATCCGTTGGCTTACAATCGAGTATCTCCATAGCCATCAGAGGCCTATTCGGCATATCTCCTTCTCCAAAGAGATACGGCATCGCCGTTTGACCGCCCATTTTCAGCACGCGGTCTCGCGATCCTCCGTTCTCTTTCGTCTTCCCGGTCTCCACGACCGATATATACCCTGCGTACTTTTCTCTCAGAACATCAACGGTCATGCCGGTACCTCCAAAATTTTATTTAGAATTCCTTCGATCGTTTCGTCAATCTTTTCGCTCTTAAGCTCAAAGATCGTCTTCCCCTGAACGGAGTTAGACACAATATCCTCACTTTGCGGGATCACGCCGATAAGCGGAAGCTTCGTCGCTCGTATTTCGTCTTCGAATATCCCCGCATCGCCGTCCGCCCTGTTTATGATAAGCGAAGCTTTTCCGATCTTCATGCCGATATCCTGAGCGAGCCGGTAGATCCTGCCTGCCGATCGTATCCCAAAGGCGCTGTAATCGCTGACCAGGAGAAGCCTGTCGGCAACTTTTGTTGTCCTTCTTGATATGTGCTCCATGCCCGCCTCATTATCGATGACCACAAAATCATAGCTCTTTGTCAATCTTTCGATAAGTCCGCGTAAAAGATTGTTCGCGTAGCAGTAACATCCTGATCCTTCGGGCCTTCCCATAACAAGAAGATCGAAGCCGTCTTCCTCAGCCAACGATTCCTGAATTTTCAGGTCGACAAATCTATCCTTTGTCATCCCGGCCGGGACCGTAAGCTTGTAAGAAACGATCCCGTCAACGATCCCGACGATCGTATCAGGGTTTTCGACGCCGAGGATCTCGGGAAGCGTGCTGTTCGGATCCCCGTCAACGGCAAGGATCGATCCGGCTTTCTTTTCTTTGAGCGCTCGTATCAACAGCCCCGCCACGGTGCTCTTGCCTGTCCCGCCCTTTCCCGTAATTGACAGTGTTGTGGTAGCCAACTCGAATCCCCTTACGATAGAACACTTCCAAACCTTGTCACGTCGGTATGCGGGAAAAAGAGGCTCGCCACATATTCATCCATATATTTTGGTTCGGTGCTCAAGTCAACATACGTGACCTGCTCAGATATCAACTTCGCTTTTTTTCGCGCGTCAGATGAAAGGAGGCAGTCTCTCGTTCCTGACAGCGACGCGTTCCCGATAAAAGAATATACCGCTCGATCAGTATCCGGCAGCAGGCCGATCCTAACCGCGCTGTCGATATTAATAAACGCGCCGAAACCGCCTGCTATGTATATGCGTTTTATGTTTTCGATCGACAACTCCATCTTCAGCAAAAGGATATGGATCGCGCTGTAGATAGCGCCCTTCGACCTCTTTAGATTCTCTATATCGTCCTCGGTGATCACGATATCTTCTTTAATGCCGGAATCTTTTTTCCAAACGACAACAAATTCTTTCCCGCTCTTTGTCGACCGTATCCTATCAATCGGTCTTCCGTCGGCATATTTCCCATCCCTATCGATATACTTCGCTCTGAATAATTCGCTCAGCAGACTGATATACCCTGAACCACAGATCCCGCGAGGAGGATCATCCCCGATCGTCTTCACGGAGCAGGCCCCGCCGGGATCGATTGCTGCGGATTCGATCGCGCCGGCGACAGCTCTCATCCCGCACGTGACGCCGCTTCCCTCAAATGCCGGGCCCGCGCTCGCGCTGCATCCGACCATCCACTCCTTGTTCCCCAGCACAACCTCGCCGTTGGTCCCAATATCGATCAAGAGGGATACCTCATCGCGGTCGCACAACCCGCTCGATATGATCCCCGCCGTAATATCACCGCCTACATAGGTGGAGACTCCGGGCACGCAGCTTACCAGGCCCTTTGGATGTATCTGGATCCCGAGCTCCGCGGCATGCACCGGCTCAACGGAGCTCATGGTAGGCACATACGGTTCTCGGCGTATAAAACGAGGATCCACACTCAAAAAAAGCTGGGTCATCGTCATGTTGCCGCCAGCCGAACATGCGACAATATCACTAAGGCGCACACCGTGGTCATTCGCGAGACTCTTTATGATTTCATTCATCGTCGCGACTATCGCGGAATGAAGCTTCACCAGGCCGGCGCTCTCAGACGCAGCCACGATCCTCGTTATAACATCGCTGCCGAAGGACGATTGTCTGTTGTACGATGTGGCCGTACCGAGCGACTTTCTCGTTCTCAGGTCTACCAGCGTGCCGGATACGGTCGTGGTCCCGATATCAAAAGCCATTCCGTATGAAGAGCTCTCCGTGTTCCCCGACTCGATAAACAAGATCTCGTCGGCGCCGCCCCTTTTCCCGATCGTTGCCGTAACCTTGAAATCGCTGTTTCTGAGTACGCTTCCGAGCGATTTCACGTTCGACAGGTGCGTTGTCAGCTTCACCTTTCCCATCTTCTCTTCTATTGATCGATAGAGTCTGTCAAGATCGCTTATATTATCGTCCAGCGTTGGCTCCGGCACTTCAAGATACACCTTTGTCGCTATCGGAGAGAGGCTGAACTGTTTTTCAGCGGCAGATTCACGCGCCGCGTCTATGGACTCCACCCTTAAAAATGTCTTTGACTCTTTCTGGAACTCGACCATTGTCTCAGGAGGAACATCGATCGTAACGTTTTCGATGATGGTCGACATGCATGCGAGCACAACACCCTTATTTTTCTCAGCGTCGCTCAAAAGAGTCGAGGGCCCCGAAGACACTTTTCCGGAACGCACAACTACCCTGCACTTACCGCAAAGCCCTCCCCCTCCGCATGATACGTTCAGCGAAAGGCCGGCGTCGATCGCGGCAGATAGAAGGCTTTCTCCCTTTGCGACATCGATCTTCTTGTTACCCGGATTGAATGTAACGCTTATTTTCTTCACGATTCGTTGATCTCCGCGCTTAACGAGCGTCGATCATCCTATTTCGCTATCTTGATTATTTTATACTTCGTTGATCCGGCCGGTATCTTTACTTCGATTATCTCGTTGATCTTGCTCCCCATCAACGCGCTCCCGACAGGAGAGGTGATCGATAATTTATTCTGGTCGATGTCGGCCTCTTCCGGGGCAACAAGAGAGTACGTCAGGTCCCTTCCGGAACCTACGTCTTTGATCCGCACGGTCGTCCCGATAACGACTTCATCGGTCCTCACATCATCCTCGTTTATTATCGTAGCTTGCGAAAGCGTGTTCTCAAGTTCCGCGATCCTCTTTTCGATGAGCCCTTGCTGATCCTTAGCGGCGTGATACTCGGCATTCTCTTTCAGGTCACCCAACTCCCTCGCCTTCCCTATCTCTTTCGCTATATTCCGCCGATCGACCTTCTTCAGCCGCTCAAGCTCCTTCACTTTCTCTTCGTACCCCTTCTGGGTCAAATGTATGGGCCCCATCAAGCTCCTCCTTAATTCGATTTCCAGCTCTTCAGATAATTCGGCAGCCCGGATGCCTCCTTCGGCCCGACGCTCACCTTCCAGCCGGAATCTTCTTCTATCTTGCCGCTCAACACCGCGACATACCCCGGGATGACTATATGTTTGTGAGAGATCAAACTCGCGACGTTGAACTTCTTCAGCGCCGCGTCGATCGATTCGCTGGTAAACTTTTCCGCGGCCCACGCCGTCAGGACGCTCATCCCCTCAGTATCGCACGGGATTATAAAACTCGGCACCTTACTCGATTCAACCTCGCCGAGCACCGTAAAGTATGTAATGGAGAAGTTTGTCGTTATTACTACGGGCGAATCTTTCGTCACTTTGCCGACCTCGTATACTTTCGCTTCTACCTGGACCGGCTTCTGCGGATCTGTGTAGATATCCTGCCTGGCGACGAGCAGCGGCAGCACAAAATCGCTTTCAGTGTTCTTCACGACCACGATGCTTGAATACTTCGCGATATGCGAGACCGCTTCGGCAAGCTCCTGGTATTTTTCTGTTTTTTCCGTTATCGTCATAAGGGGATACCCGAGAGACCGGTGGTTCTTCTTGAGCGCCATTCTTCTGGCAAGCGTATTTTCCTCTATAGTATCCGTAAGAGACGTTCGCTTCAGATCGAGCACGATCTCCTCAACGCCCGCGGATTTCGCTTTTTGCGTTAGCTCAGCGGCCTCGTCGAGAGACGACGCGGTTATCGACATCGGAACATTGAATTCTTTCGCGAGAGCGGCGAAAGCGCTTACCGTATCCTTCTTCGCTCCTACGATCAGAGGACGCCTGTCCTTGCATACGCCAAGCGCGGCTCTCAGCGGCTCGGCGCTTTCGCTCCAGAGCAGCAGTTTGAGGTTGCCGGCTTTACCGGCAACAGTCTCGACCACCTTCACGAAGGTGCCGCTTGATCCCGATGAATTCTTCACGCAGACAAAATCAGGGGCGATCATCTGTCCGATCCTTTCAAATGATAACGCGATGATCGCGGCCATTTTTTTATCGAGAGCGGCTGCCGCGGTCGTATCTTCGATCTGGAATCCAATGCCGCACGGATGGAAGAACTTCTGCTCGTGCCTGAACATGACTGTTTCATTCCCGATCTCCAGCCTTGATTCTCCGGTTCCGATCGTTACCAGTTTTACCGGCGGTTGAGCGGCGCTGTCGAGAAGCTGTTTCGCCTCTTCCGACACGGTCGGACACTTATCAAGCGACACTTTCTTCGCGGCAAGCTGCATCGCGAACGCAAGGCATGTAACGAACCCGCATTTTTTGCAATTAGTCTTCGGCAATCGCTTGTAGATCTCAAGCCCTGATAATGCCATTATGTACTCCTTCTTTTACCGTTCATCGCTCGACCGGCTACATAAGAGGCGGCAGGGAGAGCGCCGGATGTTTCAGTTTTTCAAGATGGATAACGAGCTCGGCCGGATCTGTCGTGACCGTCTCATCGGCGATCATATCAAAGCCTCCCTCCATGCCTTCTTCTGAACACCGTTTCTTCAGCCTTTCACCGAGGTGCGCTTTCAGTTCTTTCGGCATCCACACAAGTCTTTTTATGCCTCCGTCCGCCGAAATAAACTTTTTGCTCGTGATATACAATCGCGCGATACCCATAAATCCTGGTGTCTGAGCGCCGCCGCCAACGCTTCCCGCAAGCGTTGAAAAGGTCATGCCCGCGGGTGTCATTCCGGAATATTCACGGTTAACAACCATAAAACCGTTCGCTTCGGGCAGGATCGCAATAATACATTCAAAGCAGCCGCATGATGTTTCCGGGAACGTCATGATCGAGTATCCGTGAAATTGTTCGAGCGTTTTGTTCGATTTTTGGTATATAAAATCGTTAACGCCTGCCCACTCGCCGCGCGCCTTGTCAAGAACGTCGCCTTTCTTGATCGGCTGATTAGGCCCCGACGGGTCAAGCTCATACGACGCCTTTCCGTCAAGCCACGAATACGCGCCGCAAAGCCCCAGACGCTCAGGCTTGATCACACAGAGATGGTTTGGCGCGAACGATTGACAGAGCGTACACGAATAGAACGTGTCAACGCTCTCGTCGGTCATTCCGGCAAGCCGCTCGTCGCGCTCATCGTAAACTTTTATCGCTCTCGGCAAATACTTTTTAACGTCTTCCTCTTTTGTATAGATCGTCACCTGCGCCTTATCGACTATTTTTCCGTAGGTGTCATGGATCCTCGCATGGAGGATCGTACCGAAGTGTTTTATCTTAAAACTTTTTTTCTGCGCGTCCTTGCTGATCCTGACCCAGCACATATCGCGCTGGCCCATATGGAAAACGCCCATCGCCTCGTTCAGGAACGAGTGCACCTGCCGCTCAATGATCGGCTCAAAGTCTTTCTGCATCTTCCGGCCGGCAACTTCAATGACAACCCCCAGCGGAAGCGCCGAGCCTTCCTTCGCGTCGTCGATCTCAGGGCCTATGACTGTGATCCTTCCGTCTTCGATCTCGTCAAGCTCTTTTGTGGTAACAAATTCAAAGGCGGTTGAGAACTTCCCCCCGAACTGTATATACATCTGCTCTCTACGCACACGCTCACCTTCGAATGCCGCGGAATACGCGACCGGAATAGGTATCTCCGTCATCCTCACCTTAACGCCGCGAACTTCTATACAGGTCGAAACGATCCTCTTATGATCCGGCTCACTTACAAGATGCTCATAGGTGCATATGCCGGTCGGCCTGATCTCGGGTATTTTCGTGTCGGCTATAACCGGAAATCCCATGTTTATCGCGCCCGCTCCGGTGGCGTATTTAATGTCGTCCACCTCCCCAAGAGTAAGACCGAATGCGAACACTCGTTCCTTACAGTATTCAAGGCATTTCCTTCCTTCGCCCGGCTTAATCCCTCCGAACGTGAGAGCTCCTCGTACGGCCCAGTTCAACGGATAGATCGCGCTGACAGTATCCCTCCCGTAAGGAACGATATACGTATCCCAGCCCATCTCGACTTTTTCTTCCATGAGCTGATCGATAATGCTCTTTCCGTTCGTACTTGACCCGACGAACGTCATGATGTTCCTTTTTTGCAGAGCCCTGACGATATCGACCGCAGTCTGATTTGTAGGAGCCGCGCCGAGAATAGCGGCGAAACCCGGCATTCTTCCGTCAACAAGCTGGATGCCTAACGTTCTCAGGATCGTATCGCTGAAGAAACCGTTGCAGTCAGGCTGCGGCTCTTTTCCGTACAGGTACCGTAAAGCGCAGATGATCTCCTCTCCGAGAAGCGTCGCGATACCCGCGTCAAGAGCGCTGCCGAGATAGGGAAGCCACAGTTTATCAGTAGGATCATCGGGCAAAAGAGACTTGGCATGCTCCAGAACCGGACGGATCTCACCAACCGTCTTGACCTCAGCGCCCATGAGAGCATGCGCCATCGGAAGAAAGAATGCGGTATCCGGGAACCTAACTTCCGCCCTCGACCCCTCTTCGCTGATGTCCTGATGAAAGAGTTCTTCGGCTTCGGCAATTATTCTTTTCGCGCCGCGTATCGCCGCGGCTGCTACGATTTTTGACACAAGCTAACCCTCCAGTTTTATGCGCGTCCTGTTACTGAGAATCTACATGGTCACTCACCGATTTCAACCAGCTTTTTTCCGGCAAGCCTTCTTCTGCAGGCACCGCAAAGCTCGACAATCTCTTCAGGCAATGATACTTTTTTGCGCACGACTTTTAATACATTTGCCGGGGCTACGGAATTACCGCATCCTTTACATTTGATCATTTCCTGAGCCATGTGCTACGCTCCTGATTTTCGCCCTTTATCGGTCTTCTCAACTCTATCCGCCCCTATGGATCAGGCGGTCATGTCGTTACTTTTTCGCATTTTTAAAAGTAACGAGGTACTTTTTGCCTTTCAGCGATGACGCTTCAGAGGATTGAAATTGAATAGCGTTTGTCGGACACGCCAAAACGCACGCGGGTATTTTATCCTCATTGAGCCTGTCGAAACAAAGGTCGCATTTGACAGCGACCTTATTACCGGTGTCCATCGCGATAACACCGGACGGACAAGCGACAATACACATCTTGCATCCGACGCACTTCTCTTCGTCTATTAAAACAGGCTGCTCGTTGCCGTTACGCGTAATCGCTTTTGAAGGACACACATTCAGGCACGGGGCGTCTTCGCACTGCCGGCACTGCATCGGAATATTCGCGTCAGCTGCCGTCTCAACCTTGATCCTCGCCTGCGGGCGCGGGGACTCTTGCGTTGCCGCATAGAGATCTTTTGACTTAGATTTTTCCATAGCGCAGTGAAGCGTACATGTGTGACACCCCAAACATTTCGCAACATCGACTACGATCATACCTTTCATTAATAACCCCTTTACGTCCTGCGGTCAGTTTTAGACTTTTACGCTTTTCATTGTCGACGCGTACATCGCGCCTTTAAGATTGAGCGCTTTTCTCTTTTTATCGATATGGCGGATCATCATGCGGGCCGCTTTCACCGGGTCCTCTTCAAAGGCAAACTTCCCTCCCACGTCTTCTTCGATCCCTGTCGTCAGG
>JBDRSA010000095.1:0-21279 GCA_043825275.1 Candidatus Omnitrophota bacterium | reverse complement strand
AGTAGGTTCAGAAAAGTTATTACTGTTGGGGTTGCCTCAGTTTTTCTTGTCGCGATCAATTCTATTATAAATTCATTTGGGTATCATTCTTTCACCAGGCTGAGCGGATCGAGCTACGGGCCAAACTACTTTGCGATCGGGTTGCTTCCATTTTTAGGAATTGCGTTTTATTGTGTGTTGATCGAAAAAAGGAGGCTCTTTAAAGTATTCTACGCCCTGGCAACCGCAACCATTTTGTTTGCTTTGATAATCACATACTCTCGAGGGGGTTTACTCGGGCTTCTTGGCATGCTGATAATCGCAGCTTTTTCATCGAAGAACAAAACTAAATCCATAGTAGCCTGCCTAGCTGCGATCATAATTCTTGTCAATTTCATGCCATCCCAGATGAAAGATAGGATTTCGAACACAAAAACAACTTTGTCAGACCTCGACAGAGTAAATAATGTTGATTCTACTAAACGAAGATTTCTCCTAGCAAGAGCTGCTTGGAAAATGTTCCTAGACCACCCCTTATTTGGAGTCGGGGTTGGGAATTTTTATTATGGGTGCCCTAAATACGAGGCTGTCTCACCGGGACGGGCGCATTCAATGTATCTTGAAATGCTGGCTGAGCTTGGGGCAGTGGGCTTTTTCCTGTTTGTTAGAATGTTATTCTACACTTTTAAATCTATAGCATACGTCATAAAACAATGCGAGCAGCTAAGAGGATATGCCCGTGGGCTGTTTGTTGGACTCGTAGGAGTTCTGATCGCTGCGATCTTTTTACACGCTCAGCAGGAAAAAGGTTTTTGGTTTTTGATCTTTATGTCAGTTGCTCTCAAAAACATATCTAACCACATCTCAACAAAAGATACCCCTACTCCCGACAAAAAGCGTAAACGGATAATTGGTAGGGCTCGTGGTTCCGCTCATCGAAAAGCATTCATTGCGCTTTTAGTCTGTTTGTTGGCGATTGCTTCATCTACCCATGCCGATGAAGCTCAATTTGATAAATATGGAGGGTGGATGGGGTTGAAGGGAAAGCCCACAGGCTGGTTCCACACAGAGCAGATGAACGGACGATGGTGGATCATCACGCCTGAAGGAAATGTTTTTTGGTCCATTGGCATGTACTGCGTTCGCATAGGAGGCTTGCCCGAGACCGGAACAAAGAAACGAGCATACAGAGACGCTTGTATTAAAAAGTACGGAAATGAGAGAGAATGGGCGCGAGTGACCAAGATACAACTTAAAGATTGGAGATTCAATACGGTAGGGGACTGGTCGTCAGAAAGTATCTACAAAGGCCCCGGCTTAGCCTATATCATAGGAATCGATCTGTCAAATAAAGCGAAAAATGTTATCCCGGAAGGATATTACGGGTATTTTCCTGACGTTTTTTCACAAGAATTTAAAGATTCTGCCCAAGAAGCGATGCGTGCCCGCTTTACCAGCCAACCCAATCTAAAAGATGACCCCTGGCTTCTGGGTTATTTTTTGGCGGATGAGCCTTCGTGGTATGGAAGCAAGCAAAGACATGGCGCTTTAGTTGATGACTTCATAAATTTAGATAGCGATAAGCCGGGGAAAAAAGCATGGGTTGACTTTATCAAAAATCAATATAACGACATCGCTGATCTAAATAGATCCTGGGGTTTAAACTTTAGCAATTATGACGATCTTTTAGGCATAAAGAAAATAGCGGATAACGAAAATACAAAAAGAGATAAGCTCGCGTTTTTGCGCCGCATAGCCGAAGAATTTGCAAAGGTTCTCTCTGAAACGCTAAGAGAATTTGATAAAAACCACATGATCTTAGGGATGCGCCCCTCCAGGCGCTACCCTGAAGTAATCGAAGGAATAAGTAAGTATTCGGATATTTTCAGCACCAGCGCGTATGACTTAAATCGTGGTTACAAGATCGATAAAAATTATAAAGATACGATAGAAACGATATACAAATATTCGAAAAAACCGATCATGTTAGCCACTTTGATCACTGCGCAGGATACCGGCTTGCCCCGTGGAATGGTTAAAACTCAAAAAGATAGGGGCATAAGCTATTGGAGATACATATCTAAGGTATCATCCGATCCTCGGATAATCGGGATGCACTGGTTTCAGTACTTTGATCCGCCTAAGAAATGTTACGATAAATATGCCGCTAATTGGGGTTTGGTTAATGAGGATGACGAACCATATCAAGAAGCAGTAAGCTTAATTTCTCAGGCCAATAAAATGGTATATGCATACGCGCTCGGGCTATCAGAATACGCACCCGAATTTGATTCATTTTTAACAGTTTCTAAGCCTGCGGTAGCAGGACCCGCTACGAACCCTGACAAAAATATCCCAATTCCAATACAAAACGGAGATTTTGAGCAGGGAAAAAGCGGCTGGTCAATGCAGACATGGAAAGGGAAAAGTAAACTGGCCATCGACTCATCTTCGAAACATTCCGGCAAATATTCTCTCAAAATTACTGGCGGCCCTGATGAAGGATGGGGATCCGTCGGCGTTGGTATTCAAGGCAGCATGCCGATCGTCTTAAAGCCTGAGTACCAATACAAGCTTTCTTCCTGGATCAAAGTCCAAAATGTTGAAAATTCCGCTTTTGTCAGAATAAAAATTAACTACAAGAACGGCGAAGAGGCATATTTTGCAACCGTTGGCGCATACGGCACTGAGGAATGGAAACAGGTTGAGGTAGAATTTGAGCCAAGTGGGGAAAATACGATCGTATACCTTGGGGCCCAGCTTGTCGGAAGAGGCTCAGCGTGGTTTGATGATATACAGCTCGAGGTTACGGCGCCGGAAGGAACGTCACCGGATGAGTTTGTCAAAGACGCGAGCAAAGCACAGGTTACTATGTTAGCGCGCACACGCATTACCGCGCAAGAAGATACTTCCGTTACCCATAAGCCGACAACCGTCAACCGACTCCCGATCTCCAATCCCGGCTTTGAAGAAGGCAAAAAGGACTGGGGATTGCAGGCGTGGAAAGGAAAACCCAGGATCAACATAGATAATCGAAGCGCGCATTCAGGCAAAAATAGCGTTAAGATCCAAGGGACCGCTCCTGGGTGGGAATCCTCCGGAGTTGCAGTTAAGGGAACTTTTGGTTTTTCTCTTACTAAAGACAAGAAATATATGCTTTCCGGGTGGATTAAAACCGATAATGTTGAAGATAGCGCATTTGTTAGGATCAAAGTCAAGTACGAAGACGGAAAAGAAGACTATTTCGCCACAGACTCTCTCGGCGGAACAAGGGGCTGGGAGTTTGTGTCGAAAAAATTTACTCCAAAGAATTCATGCAAGATCGAGTATTTGGCATGTCAGCTGGTAGGAAAAGGTACGGTCTGGTTTGATGATATAGCGATTGAGGAGATTGTTGAGTAAAAAACGGTTTACGGTTAGAGTGCATCACGTCTGGCAACTGGTTCATAGTTCATAGTACATAGTTCAGAGTTATAGAGGAATTAACGTAACAACCGGCTCATAGTTCATAGTACAAAGTTCAGAGTAATTACGGTTTACGGTTAACGGTGTACGGTTTACGGTTCGGCGTAACGTAATTCACAAAAAAGAAATAACAATGAAAATACTATTCTTAACGAGAGATGTTCCGTATCCGACGAATAATGGATACAGAAAGAGAAATTACTATCTCTTAAAAGAGCTGTACTCAAGAGGGATGGACATCTTTCTCGTTACAAGAGGCGCGCAGAGCTCCATCGATAAAAACGCATACCAAGAGCTTAAGACCTTGTGCCGGGATATTGTGCTCATCGACGAGGTCGAATCGAAAACAACGTTATTCGCGAATTTGTTTAAAAGTGTCTTTTCTCTTAATGCCTTTTCATCGATCAGAAGATATTCAGGCCGGATCAAGGCCGTTATAGAGCAGCTCATTAATAACGTCACAATTGACACGATAGTATGCGACTCCATCTATCAGTCGCTTAATATTCCAAGAACAGATACGAAAACAATTCTTTATGAACACAACGTCGAATCCCAGATAATCAAGAGATACTTAGGGAAAGAGAAGAATGTTTTTAAGAAGTTGTTTGCATTTATTGAATACCTAAAGATGGAGCGGTTTCAGAAGAAGACATGGGAGCGATTCAACCATGTGATCGCCTGCTCTTCGTTGGATAAAAAGTATATTAAAGAGAAGGCCCCTGCGGCAAATGTGATAACAGTGAATAATGGCGTCGACATCGATTACTTTTCTCCTTTAACCGTAAACCGTACACCGTCAACCGTAAACCGTAAGCCGTTAACCGATAACCGTAAACCTTCAACCGTTAACCGTAAACCATTAACCGTTAACCGTAAACCTTCAACCGTAAACCGTAACACCCTTATTTACACGGGTCAGATCGGCTGGTTCCCTAACGAGGATGCGGTTCTTTATTTCACAAAGGAGATATACCCGGCGATAAAAAGAGAGGTTCCGGGCTGCCATTTCATAGTTGTCGGAGCCGACCCCTCACCGAAGATCGTGAAGCTCGGTGAGGAAGACGATACTATTAACGTAACCGGCTACGTAGACGATGTCCGTACCTATATGAACAGAGCGAGAGTGCACGTTGTGCCGCTTCGCATAGGCGGCGGAACGAGATTAAAGATATTAGAGGCGCTGAGCATGGGGATACCGGTTGTTTCGACTTCGATCGGATGTGAAGGGTTGGGTCTTGAAGACAACGAACAGATCCTCATCAGAGATAATCCCAAAGAGTTTGCTAAGGCGGTACTGATGCTCATGAAAGATGACGAATCGCACAGCCGACTAAGCAGAGATGGGCGTAAGTTTGTCGAAGAGAATTATGATTGGAGTAACGTGTTTGGGGAGTTGGATGAAATATTAAAGACGGTTAAAGGTGAACGGTTTACGGTTAACGGTACCGAAAAAAGTTCTGTTTCCGAGAATTCCCCTCACCCCAGCTCTCTCCCTAAGGGGGAGAAGGAGTTAGAAGTTACTTCAAATAAAGTAGGGCATGTTACTGATCAACCGTACACCGAAAACCGTAAACCGTAAACCGACTATGTCAACTATGCTGCAAATAACATTCTGGTTTCTGATAGGGCTGACGACCTTCATATACTTCGGCTATCCGGCCGTCATATTCCTGCTGGCTAGGGTTTTTGGGAAAGAGCCGATGAAGGGTGATATTACGCCATTTGTGAGCGTTATCATTCCGGCTCATAATGAGGAGAAGGTAATCCGGGAGAGGGTAGCCAACGTTCTTTCCGTCGATTACCCAAAAGATAAACTCGAGATCATTTTCGCTCTCGACGGCTGTACGGACAATACGGCAAGCATCATATCTGAGTTTAGCGACCCAAGGATCAGAGTGATAGACAAAAAAACGAGAGAAGGAAAAGTAAAAACTCTCAACAGGGTTGTTCCGGAAGCGAAAGGGGAGATACTCGTTTTCTCAGACGCCAACTCAATGCACAAAAACGACATCATCAGGAAGCTCATCAGATATTTTGTCGACGAAAAGGTGGGATGCGTGTGCGGTTGCCTCAAGTACAAAAACACCGAATCTACTTCTGTCGGAAAAGGGGAGAGCCTCTACTGGGAATATGAGCACTTCATAAAGAAACAGGAGAGTAGGCTCGGCAAACTTCTCGTTACGAATGGCTCGGCGCAGGCCATTCGAAAGGATCTGTATCCATTTCCGGACCCCGAAGTTGCCGACGACTTCAGCATCCCCCTTTTAATACAGGTAAAGGGATACAAGCTCCTTTTTGAACCGGAGGCGATCGTCCGCGAGACCGCCACGCAGAGCTTATTGGATGAGATGAATCAGAAGATCAGGATCATCGCCCAGGGATTCAAGGGGACCTTCATGTTGTGGAAAGACCTCGTTAGATTGAGCCCTCTGGGGATGTTTGAGTTTTTATTCCATAAATCTCTGCGGTGGCTCATTCCTTTTTATCTCATACTCGCGTTTATCATCAATCTGTTTTTGGCGGGAGAGCCGTTGTATTTCGGCATACTTCTGGCGCAGATAGCGTTTTTTATATTCGCGTTTATCGGGTTCCTCAAAAGACACGGCAGCAGAGTTAAGATCTTCTACGTACCCTTTTACTTCTGCCTGGTCAACTCCGCTTCATTAATCGCGCTCTACAGGTTCCTAAAGGGCGAGCAGACAAGGATGTGGGGCAAGGCGCACTCTACAAGGAAGCTCTCAGCGGCAAGCGGAGCGCAAAACAATGTATAAATATTATATTCTGATTTTCCTGATCTCTCTGGTTATCTCATACGTCTTGACGCCTGTCATGCGGCGCTTAAGCATTAAGAATAACTGGACCGATAAACCCAACTACAGAAAGATAAACAAAAAACCGATGCCTCTTCTTGGAGGGGTCGCGCTATTCTCAGGCTTCACGATCGCGATAGCGGCGTTCATGTTTCGTGACGCGTTCAGGGATGATTTCATTAAGATCGTTGGATTTTTGGGGGGCGCGTTTATCATAGTTCTCGTCGGGATCGAAGACGACCTGAGGGGAATGACCGCGCGCAGAAAGCTCTTTTATCAGATCGCCGCAGCGTCAATAGCCGCGGCATCGGGATTCATAGTGATAAACGTAAGCCACCCCCTGGGGCATACCTTCCAGGCGCCTTTTATCCTGAGCATAGGGCTTACGATACTCTGGATCGTCAGCTTCACGAATGCCATCAATCTGTTAGACGGCATGGATGGCCTGGCTTCCGGGGTTTCCGCGATCATCGCGGCAAGCCTCTTCGCCGCGGCCGTAAAAAGCGGCAATGCCTTTGTGGCGATGCTTTCAGCCGGGCTTATCGGAAGTTCGCTGGGATTCCTCCCGAAGAATTTTTATCCGGCAAAAATATTCATGGGAGACACCGGCAGTATGTTTTTGGGGTACTCGATAGCGCTTATTTCACTTGAAGGAGCGCATAAGGGGTCGACCTTGATCACGCTGCTGATACCGGTTATCGCGATGGGCGTCCCCATCGTGGATACTCTTCTTTCGATATTGAGGCGTCTTGTTAAGGGGGCCGCGGTGTTCAAGCCCGACAAGGAGCATATTCATCACAAGCTCTTATTTCTGGGAAAATCCCAGAGAGAGGTCGTCATTCGGCTCTATTTTCTGACCGCATGTTTCGGGATGATAGCGATCTCCCTGGCGGGGATGCGCGGGGTCTGGGTACTTCTCGCCCTGATCGCGACGGCGATACTCGCCTTACGATGGGTCGTAAATTCGGGGTTTCTCGATTTCGCCGAAGAAGACCTCGGGGAGAATAAATAATGGACGCGCAATTGGTCCGGGGTACCGATAATATTTCAGCGCGGTTTGACGGCAGCCGAAGCGGCATCGATCGCGAAGCCGATCCTTTTTTCGGCATCGTCGGTTCTTCCGGGAAGATGCGCGGGATATTTGAACTTGTGCGAAAAGCGGCGCCGACATACGCGACCGTTCTTGTGACGGGGGAGAGCGGCACCGGCAAAGAGCTGATAGCGAAATCCATTCACGCGTTAAGCCCGAGAAGGTCGAAGCCCTTCATCGTGATCAACTGCGGCGCGATCCCCGAACATCTCCTTGAGAGTGAGCTGTTCGGGCACGAGAAAGGATCTTTTACCGACGCGTACGAAAAAAAGATCGGCAAGTTTGAGGCCGCCGCCGGCGGCACGGTATTTCTTGACGAAATAGGGGAGATGAGCCTGGGGCTCCAGGTGAAAATACTGCGGTTCCTCCAGGAGAGGGTGATCGAGAGGGTGGGGGGAAACGCTCAAATAGAGCTTGACGTGAGGATCCTCGCGGCAACGAACTCCGATCTCTCAGAAAGGATCGAGAGCGGCTTATTCAGAAAAGATCTTTACTATCGAATTACGGTGATCAGTATAAACCTGCCTCCGCTCAGGGAAAGACACGAGGACATTCTTCGTCTGGCCAGCTACTTTTTGAATAAATACAAAAACGATGTGAGCGGGAAGATAACACAGGGTTTCACCGGAGAGGCGATAGACGCGCTCATACGCTACTCCTGGCCGGGTAATGTCCGGGAGATGGAGAACATGGTCAGAAGGGCGAACATCCTGACCGCGAACGGATTCATTACGCATGACGATCTTGGTTTCAATAAAAAAGAAAAAGAGAATAAGGCCTCAGAAAAGCTATCTTTGAAAGAGGCACGCAGGGATCTTGAGGTATCCCTAATAAATCGAGCTCTGAATGAGAGCAAAAATAATATGAGTTTAGCCGCGAAGATGCTCGGGATCACAAGGCCGACGTTGTATGATCTTATCAAGAAGTATGGGATTAACGTCTAAGTGGTTCAGAGTAAAGACGGTTTACGGTTAACGGTGAACGGTTTACGGATAAATAAGTTCATAGTTCAGAGTAACTACGGTTTACGGTTAACGGTGTACGGTTTACGGTTTGTTATTGACTATAGAAATAACCGGTTTACGGTTTACGATCCAGCCCCGCAGTTTCATCCAAAAAAAAACAGCAATAAACATTAACATCCGTGGTTTTTTGTCGAAATTGTTTACAACTATCACAACGTATTGCTTTATTTGTAGTTACGACCATCATCCCATCATTTTAGTTAATCCCTCGAGAGTAAATACATCACAAGTAGACACACTCCTTTTCCTGCACGGCAACTTCCCGGAATATCAGAAACTATAATATTCATAACTACAATACATTTAACAAGTTACGAATTATTCATAAGCGACTGGCCGATGTATTCAAATCTGGCATGTTCCTTGCTTATAAAAGTGCTTCGAGCAAGTATAAGTTTTAAAAAAGTAACGAGTGCTATGAAAAAGTTCACATTTGTTATTACGCTAATGCTCGCCGGTTCGACAATTTTTGCCGTTTCGGCATATGCGGCCTTACTTAATGTCGATTCTCTGCTTCCCAGCATTCAATCGATCATTGGTACATACAATTACGATGCCTCTAATAACCTATTCTCATCAAAAGCGACACCTTTTTCAGTAACTTTTGATAGCGCTACTACCTCTCGGATCGACAATGGAAGCTATGTTGTGGGATTTCACGTAGATGAAGCCGGTAATTTTTCCGGCGGAATCGTAGGAGATGATCTGGTGATCACCGGCGACATCGATATTGACAACGACGGCGCCTATGAGTATAGCGGAGTATTGATAGCGGGAGAAATCACGGATTTTGGCTGGCTGGACACAGGGACGAAATTTGACGCTTTTAACTACACCTTCGACTTTACAGGGGGGTCCCTGGCGGAATTTTATGAGCCGCACAACAACCTTGGTGTGGATACGATGACAAGCGAAAAAAGCACATTTGAGGGGATCTTTACGGAGGATTTCTTCGGCGGCAACAAGGCAAAGCATAGTACGAGCCCTATCAGCCCTGAGCCATCCAGCATGTTGCTTTTAGGAAGTGGGCTGCTCGGGCTCGCCATGGCGGGATTCAGACGAAAATGATCATATTTTCGTTTTATGAAATATAGAAATTTTAAAATTGACTGAAAAGGAGGTGACAAATAATGAAGAAAATGTGTTTGATGCTCGCGATGGTAATGGTCTTTTCGCTCGCCTGTGTCGGTACGGCAAAAGCAGCACTTCTCAACTTTGAGTTGGCGCTGCCGGACATATTTTCAGATTCAACCGGTACGTTTAGCTATAACGCAACCACAAATCTGTTTACTTCAACAGCTACCGCTTTGACGATCACGTTTGATGGGACAACTCTCGTCAATATCGACAACGGCAGCTATCTGGCGAAGTTCTACGTGGATGAGTCTGGAAATTACACAGGTGGCGTAGCTGGTGCTGACCTGCTGATCACCGGTGATATCGACATCGATGGCGACAGCGTATATGATCTAACAGGTACGCTTATAGCCGGAGAGGTCGACAAGTTCGGCTGGTTTGATACCGGGACGTCGTTCGACCTGTTCAATTACACCTTCGATTTTACAAGCGGCGCACTGGCTAGCTACTATGCGGCATACCAAAACCTCGGCGGCGACGCTATGTCCAGCGAAACCAGCTCGTTCACCGGAAGCTTTTTGGTGAATTTCGGTTCCGGCGCGCTGGGAAAAACCAAGCACGATACCGCTCCTATAACACCAGAGCCTACCAGCATGGTATTACTGGGAAGTGGATTGCTCGGCCTTGTGGCTGCAGGTATGAGAAAGAAGAAACAAATCGCGTAATTAATCGTTCCGCGTCGCGCGTAATACGTACGTATCCGCGGCAACGTTAATTATTGTGATGCATGCATTGAGTTTCCGGGAGAGTGGATGATTCCACTCTCCCGGAATCAAAAAAGGTAGTTGCGGCTCTGAATAATAAAGCGAACTCATTTAAATAAATGGATTCTTTAATGAAACTGGCGGCGCGTATAATAGGCATAGCGATAGGCATACTGTATATCTCATCTCCCGCGTCAGCGGTTCCCGGCTTACAGCTCTACATGCCTGACGCAACTTATTACGAGAGCAGTCCCTGGGTCCCCAGCGAGGATACATGGATCACGAATAGCAATCCATTTGAGCTGCAGGTTGTCGGCGCCACCACACCGAACTGGGTCCATTATATCGATAACATTGAGCTTTATGTCTCCATGCGTGAGAGCGAATACCTTTTATTCCAAAGCCTGGCTGACCCCATCCTGACGATCCAGGATATCGACCCGAACATTAGTCTTGCGCGCTCAATCTATGCTTCTGATTTCATTTTAGGGATGCCTGATGGGCTCACGCCGCACGGAATGTACCCAACGTATTACGCTTCGATCGGCCTGCCAACTCTTCTGGTAGAAACCGCCGGTGAAACTGTCTATGACTTTGATAAAGATTTCGATCCTAATGATCCGGGAGCATCGGGACATGATAGCGGGGATATTCAGCACTACCTGGTGAACTACTTCACAAGCATTCAATATCTGCACTTTGATGTAACAGGGATCGCGCATAACGGACATTCCAAATTTGTAAAGAATCCGTATTCTCACGATGCTGATTCACTTCCTGTTCCTGAGCCGTCGAGCATGGCGCTTCTCGGAAGCGGTCTGCTGGGATTAATTTTTACGGGGATACGGAGAAGAAGAGACGCCGCTTAGACAAAAAGACATTTTGATATTCAGAACGGTGGAATGCAAACTCCACCGTTTTTTATGCAGTTTAAATGCGGGATTGCCGCATCAGAACTTTGTACGCAGGGCAAATTGTTCATATAGTCAATGATCAACCGTAAACCATACACCATTCACCGGAAACCGTTGAAATGTGTCGATTTGTTAACCACCCATAACATGGTCTAAATAAATATCTTGCAATTCGTTAGCAAAAATGTTACAATACTGTCTAAATTATTAGACATTTAAAGATTTGAATAAATATTTAGACATACCGAGATAATGCAGTATTTTAACTCTTTATACGACAACATGTTGCGGAAGTATTAGTATTAATTTCTTGGTCAATTGGGCGCTCTCTGGCATGCAATATGCTTCTTATAAGTGTATTGATTACGGAGAGACGATGATATCCAAAGAGATAAAAGAAGAGTTCCTGAAACTCTGCCATGCATGGGCGCTCTATTTAATGGGGCGCGGCGCCCTGATCGTTCTATCAAACAAAAAGATCCAAAAATGAACTCAGCTTTTACCGCCTGGAAGAAGACGTTCGATATAATAAAGAAGTACCCGCAAATACTTACGCCGTTTATCGCGGTGGGGATCATCGAGTTCCTTGCTCTCTACATCCTTTTCCTCGCCCCGCAAAGGCCCGTCTCAATACTACTCGCGCCGCCGATCAAGGCGTTCTTTGGCGAGAGGTTCCTGCACTACCCGTACAACATGTCGCTGCTTCCCAAGCTGATGTACTACGCCCATATCCTCATAAGCGCCTCGATCGGGATCCTGATGACCGGTACGGCCCTCGGGATGATCAAAGACGCTCATGAAAAAAAAGCCCCGAAATTCTTGAGAAGTTTCGCCGCCGCGCTGCGGCGCTGTTTAACGCTTCTTGGCGCATGGATCGTTATGTTCGGCCTTTTGTTCCTGGTGAAAAAAGGGACCGCGCTCGTGACCCCTGAGACAGGGGCGACGCTTACGCTGTCATGCCTCTCATACATAGCCGCGGTCTTGTCGCAGGTGATCTTCATTTATACGATGCCGGCGATAATGTATGAAAAAAAAGGCCTCTTCGCTGCCCTCAAAAGAGGCCTTCAGTTCTTTGTCAGGTTCCCGGTTCCGTCATTGATGGTCGTTTTTTTGCCGGCCCTGCTTTACATTCCCGTAATCATCTCTAATTTCAAGATCCCGATGATGCTGAAAGCTCCTTTCCCTGAAATTATAGTTTATCTCCTCAGCGCGGGTATTCTAACAACGGTCGTAATTGATATCCTGATAACAGCGTCTTCCGCACTGTTGTTCTTAAAAGAGGGAAAGGTGAAGCCATGAGCAAAACACACAAGCTATATATCACTTTGGCGGCGATCGTCTCGATCTCTATCTCGATCTGCGGGTCAGGCGAGGCCTATACCGTCGGAACTCTTCTGGACGACTGGGGCGTAGCGCCCGGGACCTGGAATTCATCCTCGAGCGCCAATAATAGCGACTGGACGCCCTCAGGAAACGTCCAGTACATCGTAGAGGACCAGACCGGCGGCACCAATGCTTACCTGAACCCCGGCTGGGGAGGCCAGAGATATGACGTCGAGGCGATCTACTTTGTCAACACACCCGGCACCGCGTACTTGTCGATCGTCACCGGATTCAGGAGCTCCGGATACAGCGGTTGGGCGCCGGGTGACATCGCGATCGATCTCGGCAGCGACGGTACATACGATCTTGGTATCATAACGACCGGCGCCGAGCAGCATGCTTCTTGTGGGCCTGGGAGCGCTCGGTTTAGGGATCGTCAGACGCAAAAGGACTTTCATCGCGGAATAACATGAGAACAAAATCCGTCAATTCATTGTTGAGCACTTTGCTGGCAGTGGGCATGCTCGTTCTCTCCGGCTGCGCGATCGATAAGCAATATGCCAGCGAGCGGGATTTCTGGAAGGCCGATGTGGCCATCAAGAAGATCGTTCGGGAGAGATCCGGAAAGCTCAAAGACGCGGATTACGAAAAGATCATCGGCATATACCGGAAGGTGATCAGAAAATACCCGTTTGAAATGCTTTCCGTCAAGGCGCAATTTTCTATCGCGAATTTATACATGGTGCTGAAAAAGCCCGATGACGCGATCAAAGAGCTCAGGGGCGTGATCCAGAATTTTTCCACGACGCCCAAAATCGCCACGCAGGCACAGTTCGCGATCGGAAAGATCTACGAATCGCGGGGCGACTACAAGGCGGCTCTTCAGGAATTCGAGAGTATAATAGATCTTTATCCGCTGTCGGTTATCGGCGCGGAGACGCCGCTCTACATGATCAGGATGACAAGCGCTATTGAAGACAAGGAAGCGAAAGAGAGAGCCTACAAGAAGGCGATACGCCACTACAGCAAACTGATCAACGAATACTCCGACACCAATGTCGCGCTCGGCATACAGGATTATCTCGCGCGCGCGCATGTGGAAGGGGAGCGGTGGTCCGACGCGATACAGACATGGGATACCATTCTTGAAAAAGACATAAAGGGCCCTCTGGCCGCCAAGGCGCTTTTAGCGCGAGCTTCGATCTACGCGACCAAACTGAACGACACCGAGAAGGCGGCGGAAATATACAAAGACTTCCTGGAAAAATACCCCACCCAGGAACACCTTGGCGTCCGCGCTCGCCTCGCGCTGGTGGAATGCCTGAGAGAGCAGGGCGCCTCGAACGAAGAGGTGATCGAAGGATATAAAGAGATCCGGAAATCCTACCCCGACAACCCGATGGCCTGGGGCATCCCGTACCTGATATTTCAGCACTATAACCACATCGACGATAACTCGGGCTCCGAAGAGGCGCTTCAGAAGGCGATCGCCGAATACACAAAGGAGTTCAATGAAGCGCCGAAAGGCCAGAAACAGCTGACGATCGCGCGCCTTCTCATCCTCTGTTACAATGAAACAAAAGATTGGGACGCGCTCATAAACCTCCTTCGGAAACTGGCAACCGATTACCCCGACGAACCTCGTTATTTATTATCGATCGCCTCGATTTACGGAAATCAGCTGAACAAGCCGGATCAGGCGATCGAAACGTACAAAGAAGCGATGGAGAAGTTCTCCTCTCTCGAGCAGATCGTCGTTGTCGCGCAGGCGCAAATAGACTCTTTGAACAATAAATCCTCAGAAAATATCACCTTAGAACAGTGAAGAAACTACGTTACATAGAAATCGCGGTCATTGTGGCGTTACTTTGCCTTGTATTCAAGCCTGTCTACGGGGCGCTCGTCTATCGCTTTACGATGCAGGACTCCTACTACTCGCACGGTTTCCTGATCCCTCTTATAAGCGGCTATCTTGTATTCAAAAAACGGGATGTTTTAAGAACGACCGAGCCGGGCTCAGGCAAAGCCGGCCTGATCATCCTTGCCGCCGGCCTTATTATGCATGTGATCGGGGTTCTGCTAACATTGCGCGTAGCGTCATATTTCGCCATCCCGATCTCCATCTTCGGCATCGTTCTTTATCTTGGCGGCGCGAAGTTCGCCAAAGAGCTGGCGTTCCCGATAGCGTTTCTCGTATTCATGCTGCCGCTGCCTAAGGTCCTTATTGTAGGTACGTCATTTAAAATGAAGATATTCGCCGCGCAGGCGTCGGTTTTCGCCGCGAGATCCATCGGCATAGCCGCGACAAGGGCCGGCTCGACCATCTATTACCCGGGCGGCGAGATGGTCGTGGGCGACCCCTGCAGCGGGCTCAGCTCCTTGATCTCTTTTTTAGCGCTGGGGGCGCTCTTTACGCAGATCACGACCGCATCATTCTGGAAGCGGAATGTCCTCTTCGCGTCGGCGATCCCGGTGGCCCTTTTCAGCAACCTTCTCAGGCTTACGTTCCTTATTCTTGTCGGTTTTGTGTACGGGCAGAATTTTACCCACGGATGGGTTCACGATTTCGCGGGAATAATGGTCTTTGTTGTCGGTTTTATATGCATGTTCTCCATAACGAAGATCCTCAGATGCAGGATGACACTATAGTGAGCGCCATGATACATCACGATCATCGAAAATATCTATTCGTTATCTCTCTGCTGCTGGCCGCCTTCTTTTTGACCCTCAGGGTAGGGCACGCGAAAACGCCTGAAACGAACCTCATCGGCCTCAAGCGGCTCCCCTTAAAACTCGGTGCGTGGACAGGGGATGAGGTCGAAATGACCGAGGATACTTATCGATCCCTCGGCACACGAGACGTGGTCGTCCGCAATTATAAAGACGGCAGCGGCGTCGCTATAAATCTCGCCATTATATATTCGTCGGGCAGCAACAGGATCGGCATACATCCGCCCGAGAACTGTCTCACCGGGGGCGGCAACTATATTAACGATAAGTCGCTTGAGAGCGTCACCTTGAAAAACGGCTCCTCGCTGATGACGAACAAGCTCTACATGAGCTTCAACGACAACGCGTTACGGGCGTGGTACTGGTTCGCCTCAAACGATAAATTCGTCGCGAGCTTTTTTCAGCACCAGATGTCCATGATCCTCGACACTTTGAGGGGGAAAAATGTCCAGGGGGCGATGATCCGGATCGCGGCGACCGGAGACCCCGACAGCTTAGACGAAAGATCGCGGTCGTTTATCCGCGAAGCGGTGCCGCATTTGCGGAAAATACTGTTTTCTGAAGGTAGTTCCGGATCACCAAACAAATAAAAAATAGTTGACACCATGTCAGGGGAGTAGTACAATGTCAACACTTTTAGACACATTAGAAAACAACAGAGTTTTTTTTGGACATAACAGGAAGAATCCTCCGCTGGACCCCCAAATCCTCAAATCTCAGCTCAAAGATTTTCTCAATCTGAGCCTCGACCGGTGCATGCAGGCTGTTGACGCCCGATCGGGGTCGATCTTTCTTTTCGACTACGATAAGAAAGAGCTTGTTCTCGGCATCGCCCATAACGGCAAGAAGATCGGATTTGAGGGAATAAAAACGCGGCTGGGGGAGAGGGTGATCGGCAAGGTGGCGCTTGAGAGAAAAGCGCTCCTTATAAAGGACCTCGACCAGGAGCCGTCCTTGCGGCTTTCACCAAGATTCGATTATACCTCTAAATCATTCCTGTCCGTTCCTCTTGAGTTCTCAGGCGACCTGATGGGCGTTCTCAGTCTTACCGATAAAACCGATGGAAAAGCCTTCGATAATAATGACCTGAGTACCGTTTTAAGCATATGCAAGCAGCTTGGGCTGGCCATATTCAGCCTTACCGAATACCTTAAAAAGCAGAATTCGCTGAACGAAGAGCTCTCAAAGGTCTTGAACGAGCTCAAGCTCTCCTCAGAGCGGCACAAGAAATTCACATCGCTCGGCAAGTTCGCCGGCGGCCTCGTCCATGAGATCAACAACCCCTTAGACGGCGTCATCCGTTTCGTGAACCTGAGCCTCAATAATATGAGCGAAGACGACATCAACCGCGAATATCTTCTCGACGCGAAAAAGGGATTGAACAGAATAGCGACATTCGTCAGGAGCCTCCTGAACTTCACCTGGAGCCTTTCGTCCCGCGGCAGCGATATGAGCATCCGGCAATCGATCGACGAATCACTGCTCCACCTGAGCGACAAGCTGAAAGACAACAATGTTTCCGTGGAAACGTCCGTTCCGGAAAACCTCCCCCGGATCCCCGACTACGGCCTGAAAATAGTCTTCAATAATTTGATCAAGAACGCGATAGAAGCGATGCGCGAAAACGGCGGGAAGCTTTCCGTCTTCGTCTTCAGCGGGAATGATTTCATAGAAGTGCTGGTCTCGGACACCGGCAAAGGCGTTCCCGGCGATATTAAAAACAAGATCTTCGACCCGTTCTTCACGACAAAAGGCATGGGCGAAGGGTCGGGGCTCGGCCTGGCGATATCGTATGAGATCGTTGAACGATATCGCGGATCGATAACCGTTGAAAGCGAAGAGGGGAGAGGGTCAATTTTCAGAATACGGCTGCCGCTCCACGAAAAAAGCTACATAGTTGGCGGGGCCGGACAATGATCAATTATAAGCACATTCTCATCGTAGACGACGAACCACTCACGCGCAAATCGCTCTACGAGATCCTCAAGCTGGAAGGTTACAAGGTCTCTACCGCGTCGAATGGCGGCGAGGCGATCGGCATTGTCGAGAAAGAATCCCCCGACATTGTCATCACCGACCTGAAGATGCCCCACATGGACGGGGTAACGCTCCTTAGAAAGATAAAAGAGCTCGATTCCGGCCCCGAAGTGCTCCTGATGACCGCGTTCGGCTCGATCGAGAACGCCGTTGAGGCGATGAAAGAGGGCGCGTTCGACTACATCACCAAGCCGATCATAGACAACGAGATAAAGATCCTCATCAAAAGGATCTTCGACCAGCGAAGCCTCGTCGCCGAGAACGAGGCTCTGAAGAAACAGCTCAGCGAGACCTCCCGGGGGCAGTTCCACGAGATCATCGGCTATAACCACCGGATGCAGAAGATCTACAACCTCATCGAGACGGTAGCGCCGACGAACGCGACCGTGCTCATTCAGGGTGAGAGCGGCACCGGCAAGCAGCTGATCGCCCGGGCGATACACAGCAGTGACCCGGCAAGAAAGAACAAACCGTTCGTAGAGGTCAGCTGCGGAGCGCTTCCCGAGACATTGCTCGAGAGCGAGCTCTTCGGCCATGTAAAGGGATCATTCACCAGCGCCATACGAGACAGGCCGGGACGATTCGAGGTCGCCGAAGGCGGCACGATCTTCCTGGATGAAATAGACGCTTTTAGTCCCAAGCTCCAGGTAAAATTGCTCCGGATCCTCCAAGGGGGAGAATTCGAGAGGGTAGGGGACACGAAATCGATAAAAGCGGACGTACGGGTACTCGCCGCGACGAACCAGGACCTCAAAAAACTTATCAAGGAAGGGCTCCTCAGAGAGGACTTATACTATCGCTTGAATGTCATACCGATCGATGTCCCTCCCCTGCGTGAGCGCAAAGACGATATCCGCGTCCTGGTCGAACATTTCCTGGAAAAGAGCCTCAAGAAGGTCGAAAACAAAAAGATCTCTTCTGTTTCCCGGAAGGCGATGGATCTTCTGGAAAATTACGGCTGGCCGGGGAACGCGCGCGAACTTGAGAACGTCATGGAACGGGCGGTCATTCTTTGCAAGAATGAAATAATCGATGAGGAGGACCTGCCCGATTTCTTCGCCGATGTCGATGTCAAAGAACGCCTGGAAATCGTTGACCCGGAAGACTCTTCTTTAAAAGGCGCCCTTGAGGCGTCCGAAAAGAGGATCGTCGAAGAGACGCTCAAACGGTGCGGTTGGAACAGGAAGAAAGCCGCTGAGACTCTGGGAATAAACCGGACTACCCTCTATAATAAGATGGAGAAGCATCGGCTATTTAAAAAATAAGGGAGATCGATCCGCAAAAGGGGGGGGGTAGTGGAACAAAAGCTTCAATTCAAAGACATAATAAGTATATCTAAATGGCAGAAGATCCAGGGTCATTTCTCCGAGATCCTCGGCGTTACGCTCCGCACCATCGACAAGAACGGCGCCTTCCTTACTAAAACAAGCGGTAGTACCAGGCTCTGTGAAGAGATCGTGCGGCCCACACCAAGAGGGATCACCGAGTGCGGACACTGCCTTCCGAAAGGAACGGCCGATCCCGAGACCGACTGGCAGGAAGGATACAACTGCCCGATCACCGAGCTCAAAAGTTATTCCATCCCGCTTAAGATCGAGAATGAGCGCGTCGGTTTTATCATCCTCGGGCCGGCGCTGGTGGGGAAATCCCGGGAGCGCCACCCCTACAAAGAGATCGCCAAAAAGATCAACATTGAACCCGAGGCCGTGTTTGACGCCCTGACCGAGATCAGGGCTTTCTCATACTCAAGGATCCTTTCGGCCGTTTCATTATTGAACGATATCGGCCAATACATCTGCGAGGTCCCGCACCTCAGGCTTAAATTCAAAAATCAACATCCTGAAGCCGACAGCATGCCGCAGATCATCCAGCGCGTGCATAATTATTACACCGAACGCGTTCTCGATTCGCTGTTGAACATCTCTACCAAGCTGACGGACGCCGAGCGGGGATCGATCATGCTCATTGATAAAGGTACCGATGAGATCTACGTCAAGATGTCGATGGGCCTGTCGAGCGGCATTATAGAACGGAGCCGCTCGAAGATCGGCGAGGGGCTCGCGGGGGTCGCGGCCAGAGAGCGTAAGAGCTTTTTTATCGACAAAAAACCGGCCGCCTCGAGGATCAGAAAATATCTGAAGATCCCCCGGCTAAGATCCTCCATGGTCATGCCGATCGTGGTCAAAGACGAAGTGCTCGGCGTGCTCAGCATCGGAACATCCGACGCGGACTCCCAAAAATTTACGGCTAAAAGCGCCGAGACTGTAAAGAGAATGATCGACCTTGTCGAAGGCATTCTCGTCCGCGGCCATCCAAAAACGGATCTTAACGAGATAATTTCATAGGTCAGGAAGGATTCTTCTTCCTCTGGTGGTAGGGCAGGATCTTTAATTCTTCCCGGTATTTCGCGACCGTTCTTCGGGCTATCCTGATACCTTCTTTCCTGAGCAGCGTAACCAGGGCCGAATCCCGCAAGGGCGCGGCCGGATCCTCATCCCCGACGAGATCACGCATCCTCTGTTTGACCGATTCCTGGGGGATATTCTCCCCGCGGTCGGTCTTCAGGACCCTTGTAAAGAAGTAGTCGAACCGGTAGACCCCGAACGGGGTCTTGATGTATTTGTTGCTCACGACCCTGCTGATAGTCGACTCATTCCTTCCGACGATCTTCGCGACATCCTTCAGCGTGATGGGCTTCAGGAGCGCGACATCGTTCTGCTCCATGAAATCCCTCTGCATCGTGACGATGATCTCGGCGATCCTCCGGATTGTCTCTTCGCGCTGCGACAGGGCCTTCAGGAGCCCGGAAGCGTCCCGTATCTTCTCCCGAATGTACTCCTTGGCGTCCGAGGGGACATTTCCGGACTTTAATAGATCGATATAATACGAATTTACCTTCAGCCGCGGCATGCCGGCTGAGTTGACAAGAACGTCATACCTGCCGTCCACGTCTTCGACGATCACGTCGATAGAGAGGGGAGAGATCTGCTGGGTTACCGACGGCGAAAAATACCGGCCCGGCTTCGGCTCAAGGCGCGATATCTCTTTCCGCGCCTTGTTCACTTCGCGCTCGGAAACTTTCAGTTTCTTCGCGATGTTCTTGATCTTATTCGCGGTCAGGCCGGCCAAATGGCCGCTTATTATTTTGTAGGCGAGAGAATCCTGGCGCTTCTTCAACCTCAGTTGGATGAGGAGGCACTCTTTGAGGTTTCGCGCCGCGATCCCGGGCGGGTCGAACATATGGATCATGCTCAGAACATCCTCGATGTCTTTTTCGACCGCCTTTTCGTTGGCGGGGATCATCTTCCGGCAATGGAAAAGTATCTCATCGGTTTCCATGCTCAGATACCCGTTCTTGTCGAGGTTGCCGATGATGAATTCCGCTATGATCAGCCGTTTTTTGCTCAGGTGGCTCATCCTGACCTGCTTCAGAAGGTGCTCCCGCGGATCCTCGGAGACGCTTATAATACTCTCTTTATAGTCACGCTTTCGCTGGACCTCATCCGGGGAATTACCCGCAAGGTCTTCCTGCCGGCGCTCATCCGCCTCCATGATCCTCTCGAGCCGCTCCCTGAGCAGGTGGGCCTCTTCGTCTCTTTCTTCTTGTTCAAGGACAGGGTTCTCTTCAAGCTGGTTTTCAAGAAAGGACCTCAGCTCCAAAAGAGGCAACTGGAGCACCCGGAGAGATTGCCTCATTTGAGGCGTCAGCGATAGGACTTGAGATAGTTTTTGCGTCTGGCGTAGTTTCATAATATATTACAATATATTGGGCTTATTTCGTTCGTTTTTTAATACCCGCTCATTATAGCATACCTTGGGAAGATTTCAATACAATTTGAGTACATACCATATTAAGGAGATGGCGGGGGGAGGTTGGCACGTTACGTGCGCTTTAGTTCACAGTTCATAGTACATAGTTCATGTTTCGCCCGTAGAACAGAGAGTAAAACGGCTTAAGGCAGAGCCTCCAGAATGTCTTTGCGAGAAACGCAGTGACGAAGCCTGCCTGCCGGCAGGCAGGCAACCTCAGTCAGAATTACCTCAAAGGAGCCTCTAACTCAC
>JBDRSA010000094.1:0-8301 GCA_043825275.1 Candidatus Omnitrophota bacterium | reverse complement strand
CTATGAACTCCCGCGATGAGTTGGGTATGGCCGGGCCGGTCCAACAGGCCGCCTCGACGCTGCCCGCTGAGGCATTCGGGAAATTCCCTGAGACGGAAGCGGCGGAGGTTCATCTGGCGACGGAGTTCCAGAATATGGTTTACGAGAGCCGGCTCTTTCCGCGTGATCTAAAAGAGAAGATGTACGCCTGGCTCAGGGAGAATAGAGCCGAGGAACGTAAGCCCGATGAGACCGAAGAGCAGTTTATCTATAAGACACGGAAAAAGGCGCTCGGGCCGTTCAAGAAAGAGATCATGGGCCTGCCCCGGGATGTCAGAGACGGCATCGCGAAGGAGATCGAGCAAAAGTTCGAATTTCTCTTTGAGAAGCTGAATATGGCGAATACGAAAGAATTTGCGTTGAAATATGTACCCTTAAAAAGAGTTATCTCGAGAAAGCGGAAGGCGGTTGCCGCGGGAGCCATCGAGATAGATCATGAGGCAGCGGACTAGAAAATATTAGCGTCGATCGTCGATAGTATGTCGTATATCGTTATGGAATTGACTATTAGACATTTTGCGACATACGACCGGCGAAATACGATATACAAATTGTAGGACCAAAAACAATAGCAGAGGTAGGAATAGAGATTTTCTATACTTATCTCTGCTATTGTTTTTGATGAACGGAGTCAGCCCCGTTTATTAATAAGATATATGCCGAGAATCGCGAAGATGACATGAGAGAGCCAGGCGGCGACAACAGGCGGCAGGACGCCTGATTTTCCGAGCGCGAGACAGACCGCGATCGTCCCGTAGTAGAAAAGCCCTAAGGCGATCCCTATGCTGATGCCGACGATCACGCCGCCCCGTGTTGTTATAAGCGCGAACGGGCTCGCGACGAGGATGATGATCAGGCTGATAAAGGCGGATGAGATCTTGTTGTGAAATTCAACCTCAAGATTCCTCAGGAGCTTGACCCCTGACCCCTTGAAGTTTTCTATGTAGCTGATGAGCTCAGAGAGGCTCATGAATTCGGGCTTCCACTCACGTTTTGCGAAATCTGACGGTCGTTCGAAGATGTCAATGGGTCGGCTTTCGCTAAACTGAGGCTCACCGAGGATCTTTCCCGAATTGTTGACCGTATAGGTGATGACATCAGAAAAGATCCATCCGGAGCCGTTCCAGGCGCCTTCTTTTGCCGTTGTTTTTGAAATGAGGCTCAAGCCCCGGTCGTGGGCGTGAATGATCACATCCTTCAGGGTCATAGCCTTTACGTCGTAACTCCGCGCAAAAATGATCTTATTCCCCATGCCGTAAACGGCGACATTATGGATGACCAGATTTGAACCGGGTCGTCGCTTATGTTTTTCGAGCTCTTCCTTTCGTATTACCTGGGCGATACGTGAGCTGGCCGGCACGATCCTGTCGTTCAGGATAAAAATAGAGGCGCTCAGGATGAGCCCGACCAAGAGAAGCGGCGCTATGACCCGCCAGAGACTGATGCCGGCGGCGCGCATAGCTATAATTTCGTTATTTTTGTTCAGATTGCCGAGCAGGTATATCGTAGAAAGGAGTACGGAGATCGGGATAACCTGAATCAGCATGGACGGCGTGTAGTATACGTAGAACGCGGCGATCGATTCAGCGGGGATCTTGTGCTTAACGATCCTTTCTATGAACGAGAAGATGTCGGCAATGATCCCGATAAAGGTAAAAGCGAAGACGCACCAGATGATGGTCGATACGAACCCTTTCGTTAAATATCTGTCGATGATCCTCATAGCGAACCCTTATCGAACCGCGGTCCTGAAGAAAAGGAACGCTCCCAGAACGAAAAAGACGATATTCGAGATCCAAACCCCGAGCCAGGGAGGAACGGTTCCCTGATACGCAAGGGCGGTGCCTCCCAGGAGAAGGCCCCAGTAGAGTAAAAAGAGTATAAGGCTTATGCCGAACCCTACTGATTTTTCGCTTCGGTGAGAAACGATACCGAGCGGTATTCCGATAAGTACGAATATCAGCGATGAAAAGGAGAGTGAGATCTTTTTGTGGATCTCAGTGAAGAGCGGAACGGAATCAATACTCTCCCGCTTGTTCTTTTCGATCTCTTTTTGCAGTTCTTTGATCGTCATTTCCTTCGTCTTCTTTTGTATCCGATCCGATTGTATCTGTTTGGAAAGGTCGAGCGTCATCGTATAGTTCTTGAAGTTGAGCTTATAGAAGATGCTTGGGTCAACCGGGGATGGCTCTTCGCTGGTGCCGTTGTAGAGATTGAGTTCGACGGTGCTTGTTTCGGGATGCGGCGTAATGACACCGCTTTCGGCGATGACGGTACGGGTCGGCCCGCCTTCCTGCGGCTGATAGATCCGGATATTCTTGAGCCTGTTCTTATTGATCTGATAGATGAACATGACAAAATTACCGAACCCTCTGACAAAGGTCCCTTCTTCGAGGTACGCTGTCGGGCGCCTCATGCCGATCTCTTTGACCATCCGTCTCGACAGAAAATGAGCGTTCGGAAGGAGCGTGTCGTTCAGCGGGATCGACAGGAGGCTGAAAATAAGGCCCAATAAGACGGCCGGGAACGCTATCTGATATAAGCTTATACCGGAAGCGCGCATAGCGATGATCTCACTGTCTCCGGAGAGCCTGCCGAATGTCAATAGGGTGGCCGTCAGGAGAGCCATCGGCATGGTGAAACTTAAAAGATAGGGAGCGAGACAGAGAAGCATCTTGGAGATCGAAATGAGATCAACCCCTTTATTGATCACCAGATCGGCTATCTTGACTATGTTGCCGATAAGCAGCACGAAGGTAAATACAATGACCGAAAGGAGGAATGTCCCGATCACCTCTTTAAGGATGTAGTTCCGTATGATCCTCATAAACCCCTTGCCAATGTCAATAATCTGACGCCGGATGCCCCCGCGTTCAAAAGCGCGCGCGAGCACTCATCGGCGGTCGATCCGGTCGTCATAACATCGTCGATAATGAGGAGCGTTCTTGCGCGGACCGCGAGCGGATCTCTGACGCGAAATACCCCCGCGAGATTTGTTTTTCGTTCATTTTTATGAAGGTCGCTCTGGGGGACCGTCGGTTTGATCTTTACAAGCGCGTCAAGGAGCGGGATACCGAATTCTTTCGCGAGAGGCGCCGCGAGGGCTTTTGACTGATTATACGAACGCTCGCGCAGTTTGTAAGGCGCCAAAGGGACCGGTACGATCGCGTCGACCGGGGCAAGAAATTCTCTGTTATTTCTCAGGAACGCGGCCATATAACGGGAAAGTGGTCTCGCGAGACAGAGTTTTTTTCTGTATTTGAGAAGATGGATGCATTCTCTGAGGGTATCCTGGTAGAGACAGGATGATCTCGCGGTATCGAACGAGAAATCGCTTTTTTCGCATTCGGAGCAGACGCGGCGGACGCGCCTGACCGAACGGCCGCATCGCGGACAATGCGGCAGCGGATTTACTTTTATGTTACGCAGACACGCCCTGCAGAGGTTATCTTCATTGAAAGCGTCCAGCGGCGTCCTGCAGACGAGACAGTGAAGCGGATAGATAATATTCAGAAGATTTTTTGCGTACCTGGAGAGAATGCTTTGCATGCGGTATATAATAGCAGGGATGGGCGGGGATGTCAATAAGGAGGCATAACGTAGATTTAGTATCTGGTATCTGGTATCTAGTATCTAGTGAAAGAAATCGACTATAGTCCACTTTACAAGATCCGAATACAAGATTCGGCATGCCAGATACCAGATACTAGATACCAGATACGATTGGCTACTAAATACTTAAACAATATTGCATTATAACAACTTTTTGATATAATATTTACACGTAAAGGGAGGTACGCGTGGCGAAGAGGCAGAATTGGGGGTCGAGACTCGGGGTCATTATGGCGGTAGCGGGGAGCGCGATCGGCCTGGGAAATTTTCTGCGTTTTCCCGTTCAGGCCGCGTCGAATGGCGGCGGCGCTTTTATGATACCGTATTTTATTTCTCTCTTCCTGCTCGGCATTCCTCTTATGTGGGTTGAATGGACGCTCGGCCGGTACGGCGGAGGGTTTGAACACGGGACCGCGCCGGGAGTTTTCCATACCATGTGGGCAAAGAACAGGTTCATAAAGTATTTCGGCGTTATCGGTATCTTCGGGCCGCTCGTAATATTCATATATTATACCTACATCGCGTCGTGGACGCTTGCCTACAGTGTTTTTGCCTTTACCGGTAAGTACACAGCGGCCCAAGATCAGGTATCGATGCAGAGTTTTCTGAGCGCTTTTCAGGGGCTCCAGAAGAACAGCCACTTCTCGAGCATACTGCCGGCGTACGTCTGTTTTCTTATCACGTTCACGATCAATATATCGGTTATCTCCTACGGAATAAGGGGGGGCATCGAGCGACTTTGTAAGATCGCGATGCCGCTTCTGATGATCTTCGGCATTCTTGTTATGGTCCGAGTTTTAACACTGGGGACTCCGGATCCGTCAAAACCGACATGGAATCTGCTGAACGGGCTTGGATTCTTGTGGAACCCGAACTTCGAGGTTCTCTGGGACGCCGAGGTTTGGCTCGCCGCGGCCGGTCAAATGTTCTTTACGCTCAGTGTCGGTATCGGCGTTATCCTTACCTACGCGAGTTATCTCTCAAAAGGCGACGATGTTGTGCTTTCGGGCCTTTCAGCGGTGAGTACCAATGAGTTCGCGGAAGTCGTTATCGGCGCCAGCATTATCATCCCCGCGGCGTTCGTTTTTTTCGGGCCGGGGCAGATACAGAGTATCGCGCAGGGCGGCGCTTTTAACCTCGGGTTCGTAACCATGCCGCTTATATTCGGAAAGATCATATTCGGGGCATTCTTCGGCGGGCTCTGGTTCCTGCTGCTCTTTCTGGCCGGCATCACCTCGTCCGTATCGCTCGCGCAGCCGACGATCGCGTTCCTTGAGGATGAGTTCAATATCGGCAGAAAACGGGCGGTTACGATCTTCGGGGTCGCGACATTTATTCTGTGCCAGCCGGCGATCTTTCTTCTGGGCCACGGCGTTGTGGACGAACTCGACTTTTGGGGCGGGACGTTCTGCCTGGTTCTTTTCGCGACAATAGAAGTGATCCTCTTCGCGTGGGTATTCGGAATGGATAAGGCGTGGGAGGAGATTCATCACGGCGCTGATATGGCCGTTCCGAAGATCTACAAGTTCATTATTAAGTACATAACGCCGCTTTGCCTCTTGATCATTCTCGGTCGATGGGTGTATACGAAAGGGGTTCCCACGTTCTTCATGGAGGGCGTGGCGCGTGAGAACGTTCCATACGTGCTGGGGACGCGGTTGCTCCTTGTCGGGATGTTCGCCGCGCTTGCGATCATGGTGAAATTAGCGTGGAAAAGGCGTTACGGTAAAAAAGGGAGAACCGCGTCATGAGACTATCGGGCTGGATCTTTCTCGTTCTTTCATGGACGTTCATACTGTCACTTCTTATATTTTGTTTCTACAAAGTATTTACGAAGAAAAAGATCGACTGAGCACAGCTTCCAGTTGCCAGTGGCCAGTTGCCAGTAGTTGCAAGTCGTTTGTTTTTTTTCTGGAAACTGGTCCCTGGTGACTGGCAACTAATAAGCAGGTTACTCCGTAATGAAATCCGATATCTGCAATTATTCAAAACGACAGCTCGAAGAGGTATTGGGCGCGATGGGCCATCCGAAGTATCGCGCCCGTCAGGTCTTTCGCTGGCTCTACAAGAAAGGCGTTCTGTCATTCGACAGGATGAATGATCTTTCTCCGGCGCTGCGCGTCGCGCTGTCTGGAAGGTTTTACATAGGAACAGTACAGGTAAAGGATACGATCGTGTCGAAGAAGGACGACACGGTAAAGTATCTTTTCGAGCTGCGTGATTCGAACGTGATCGAGACCGCGTACATTCCCCAGGAGCGCCGGGCGACGGTATGTCTTTCGTCACAGGCAGGCTGCAAATACGGCTGCGCGTTTTGCGCGAGCGCGCAAGCGGGTTTTGTGAGGGATCTAACGGTATCGGAGATCGTGCGGCAGGTCCTCTATATAAAATTCGAAGAGAGACTTCCGGTAACGAACATTGTTTTCATGGGGGTCGGCGAGCCGTTCGATAATTACGACAATGTTGTCGCTTCGATCAGGACCCTGAACGACCCGGAGGGTCCCGGTATCGGCGCGCGGAAAATTACCGTATCAACATGCGGGTTGGTCCCGAAAATACGGGAGTTTTCCCGGGAAGGCTTTCAGGTCGAGCTCTCCGTTTCGCTTCATTCAGCGATACAGAGTGTCAGGTCCCGCCTTGTTCCGGTCAACAGGGCCCATCCTCTTGAGAAGCTGATCGGAGCGTGCAGGGAGTATACACGATCGACCAATAGGATCATAACGTTCGAGTATGTTCTGATCGACGGAGTGAACGATTCGAAGCGTGACGCGGCCGCGCTGATCCGCTTGCTGCGCGGAATGAAATGCAAGGTGAACCTCATAGCTCAAAACAGGACGAACGCGCCGGGGTGTAAGCCATCCGATGGGAAAATCGTAACGGTATTCGCCGATACGCTCACGAACGCGGGGATCACCAGTACGGTCCGGAGGCCCCGGGGCAGCGATATCGATGCCGGGTGCGGACAGCTAAGGATAAACTACGACAAAAACAACAAGTAGCTTATTTCGTATCTCGTCGCTCGTATCTCGTATCTCGCAAACCTACCCTTAAGACTAAATAACTTCAACGATCTCTATACCTTTTTCCAAACA
The DNA here is from genome assembly GCA_043825275.1 of Candidatus Omnitrophota bacterium. Lineage (GTDB taxonomy): Bacteria > Omnitrophota > Gorgyraeia > 2-01-FULL-45-10 > JBDRSA01 > JBDRSA01. The sequence continues at coordinate 1,558 of JBDRSA010000094.1, read as the reverse complement.
TCAAGCTCTTTAAATTCCTTATCTTTTCAGTTACTATCTTTTTTTGCAAGACACGAGATGCTAGATACAAGATACGGCTTTTACGAGATACGAGATACTAGATACGAGATACGAATCTGCCGTCGGGAGGAATGATCAGCGTATCGAGCGTAGCGAAAAAACCTTGACTTTGCTTCCGGTATTTTTTATAATAAGTTAGTTCTTAAAAGTTCCGCTTACAAGGAGGCAGACGAGAATGGCAAAGTACCTGAGCATCATTATCGGCGCGGTAGCCGCGCTTCTCGGCATTATTCTCCTCGGCGCATGGCGGAATGATTTTATTACTGTTATCCGAGGAACAATTCCCGTATTTTTGATTTTCAGCGGTGTTATAGCGGCGATCGCGGGGATCAGCGAGATGAAAGATGAGCTCGCTTCAAGGAAAGATGAAAAGAAGTAACGAGATCGATAGCGAATAGACAATACCTATGAGTCATAGTTATTAGGAAACGGAACGGCGGTGCTTCCGGTAGCAGCGGCTCATGTTTTTGTCTTCATCAATAGAATAGTTTTTTTGATCCTCTTCTTAATGATTCCTTCCGGGAAGTTTCTCGATATAATACACAATATATTGTATTAGGCTTGACTCACACCACACCATATGGTATAGTCGCTAAAGAACAATAAAAGGGGTGGCGCATGGAAGTATTTGTTGACGTCGATAAAAACATTTCCGAGAATTCGCGAAAGGTTCTCGAGAGGCGGTATTTAAAGAAGGATGAAAGCGGCAATGTTACGGAGACGCCGGAGGGAATGTTCCACCGGGCAGCCGAGAATATCGCGTCTGCGGATCTTCAGTACGGGAAGACGCCCGAGCAGGTTGACCGTTGCGCCGATGAGTTTTATACGATGATGGCGTCTCTCGATTTTCTTCCGAACTCTCCTACACTGATGAACGCCGGCAGAGAGCTTCAACAGCTTTCCGCGTGTTTTGTATTATCGATTGACGATTCGATGGAGTCGATCTTCGAAACGATCAAAGATACCGCGATGATCCACAAATCCGGCGGTGGAACGGGATTCAGTTTTTCCCGTCTGCGCGCGAAGAATTCTCCCGTCAGGTCTACCGGCGGGATTTCAAGCGGGCCGGTCTCGTTCATGAAAGTATTTAACGCCGCGACACAGGCGGTGAAGCAGGGCGGGACCCGGCGCGGCGCGAATATGGGGATCCTGCGGGTCGATCATCCGGATATTTTAGAGTTCATAACCTGCAAAGAGAGCGATAAGGAGATCACCAATTTTAATATTTCCGTGGCGATCACGGAAGAATTTATCGAGCGGGCTTTACGCAACGAAGAGTACGATCTGGTCGACCCGAAAACGAAGAAAGTGATCAACAGACAGAACGCCAAGGATGTTCTTGACCTTATGGTTAAGATGGCGTGGAAGAACGGCGAGCCGGGGATACTATTCATCGACCGGATTAACAGGGACAATCCGACGCCGAACGTTGGCCGGATAGAATCGACCAATCCGTGCGGTGAACAGCCTCTCCTCCCGTACGAGTCATGCAATCTTG
>JBDRSA010000093.1:0-38472 GCA_043825275.1 Candidatus Omnitrophota bacterium | reverse complement strand
ATTTGCTACGTTAATGATTTGCTTTTGCTTTGATTCTATTATACCTGGATAACGCCTCTTTGTGAAGTTGTTACGTATAATAAATATTGGCAAATCTTTTTCGGCGGGAATAACAATAGGCCTACTCAGTCCTTTCTTTCTCCAAATTCTATGATCCCCTTTTTGTCGAACAAATTCACAACCGATTTTCTTGAGAAATGTTTCAAACCGTTTATAGTTTATTGTTGTAACGCGGGGTGACATTTGATTAAACGCTTAGAGGGATCATCACAGTTTCTCTTAGATGTCCAATTTCCTGAGGAGGTATCATTCTTGGCTCGGGCTTGGTAACTTTTTTCCATCCCAAATCTTGTAGTACTTTTTCTAATGTCCCCATTTTCTTTGCTTCAGCAATAAAAATATTAACTAATTCTTCAAATCTTCTCTTGGCTTGTTCAAAACTACGGCCACAAGTAGAAATATCTAAAGCGGGAGAAAATGCAATAATTTTTTCACCTTCTTTATAAAATAACACTCCTAAGTTTACCTTAAAACCACGCATTATTCACTCTCCCTTTATGAAAAACAATTACTAACTTGTCTTCATGTATATTCTCTCCCCGAAAATGTAGTGTTTTGTGACGTGTTTCACATGAGATTCTTTTACTTTGCCAATAACTTTGCTACCGGAACATTGAGAGCTTCGGAAATTTTCTCCAGAGTCTCTATAGAAGAATAATGTTTCCCGCTCTCTATTCGCGCTATATTGGCCCTCTGAATCCCTGTCTTTTTGGCCAAGTCTTCTTGTCTAAGCTTCTTTAGATTGCGTTCATTTTTAATTCTTTTTCCAATCTCTTCTGAAGATATTCCATCAACTTGTTTGTTTTTAAAATAGCCATATCTTTCTTCGCACATGTGTAATATAAAATCCCAAGGAATTATATATTTGCCCTCAGATTCGAGAAAAACTGTAAAATGATACCCATCTTTATCTATTGCACAATGCATTATTTTTGAAGCATCATCTTCGGTGGCTTCACGTATCTCATCTCTTTTAAGAAAATATGTTTTCATATTCTTAAATGTGCACGCAAAAACTTTTTCTTTTTCTAAATATTCGACTTTAGCTAATTTTTTATCCATATCTAAATCTAAAATGTCATTTAAATCTTCCAGCATGTATTCTGCCTCTTCTCTACTTGAAGGTCTTCTAATGCATCCATAGACCGCAAGATTCCTAAGCGCCTCGCCATCTTTCTTATTAATAGAGCGATCCATGTGCAACAAAATAACTGGAAGATCTTTTTTGTATTGCTTTATGTGAAAAATATATCTGTTTAAATCTTCAGCTGGAAGCGTTAAATCCAATATCATAACATCTAAGATTTTTCCTCTTTTTTTAAACATTTTGTTCAGTTTTGTGAGCTTACTAAGAGACATTAACTTGATGCGCCTATTTTCGCGAGCTGCACTCTTGAGATCATTGATTAACCTGCTACTATGTGTTACAAGCAAAATTTCCTGTTGCATTATAGCCGCCCCCTCTCCATATTATAATAAATAGCCGAGTTCCTTTAGTGCTTTTGCTAATGATCCATTTTTAGATATAATTAACTTTTTAGTTCCAGATTTTTGATTTTCAATATCAAACTTACCCAAGTACTTGCTATCTTTAAATATGTCGACATGGTAAGGCCGATGGTCCGCTTTGTACGTCCTAAAAATATACCCTCTGGATTTCTTTTCGCTCACTAAAAACTCCGCTCAATGTATCACGACTCCTATTTAAGTGTATCACGCATGATACATTTTGTCAATACCGAAAAAGCACCTATTTTGAGCCTAACAACATTGCTTTCCGCCCCATCGACACATTACTGAAGGCGATTCCTCTGTAAGAGGGAAGAGATTTCTAAAGAGGAGGGGGAATGGAAAAGCCCCAGTGATTAGCTGGGGCTGAAGAAAGGTCCTTACCCGATAGTGCGGGTCAGGATCACTTTTGCGTTCAACATTTAAAGGTCCTTCGCTTCGCATGAAATCCTCCCTTGGGTCGGATTTCATTGCTCACTCAGGATCAAATCCGCCTTCGGCGGATTTGGTGGAGGTGCCGGGAATCGAACCCGGGTCCCTAAACATCAAAATATCCGCATCTACATGTTTAGCTTAATCTTTGAGTCCTCCGATGATCTTCAATAAGCGGAATACCACCGAAGTATCCTTAGTAGATTTCGCCCGGGATACCTAAGGATAAGCACCCCGAACTATCCTGCTTATGACGTCATGCCGAACCCGCAGGCCTGCCCGGATGACGGGTTGCTTTACTTAAAAAGCAACGCTGGCCAATGGGCTAGCACCCGGTACCACTTGCATGGTAGCGAGTAACTGGTCCACTGTAGCTGGCACTTTTATCTTGTCAGCATTTGTGTAATGTCAGGTGTTTAAAGAGGCCTCCCGACAACCTCTACATGCAGCCTATATCTCGCGTGCCTAGGTCGATACCATTCACCCCCTAAATGAGGCCATAACTTACGCGACTGAAAGGAGCGTAAGTTATATGGCCGAATTTATCCCGGCGAGTGTCCCGAAATTATCACAGAGAATTTCGGGACAGTTTACGAGCCGGGAAAGATGAGGCACTAATATCAACATGCCAAAGAACATTAGAAGGTTCAGGGAACAGCTTTTACACCTATCCCCTAGTAAAATTATACCATTTATAGGTCAGTAAATTCAAGGGAAAATTTCTATGGGAATTTCTATGGGAACCGCCAACATAAAAACCCCGGCATTTTGTCGGGGTTATATGAAGATCTTTTTCCTATAGCTGCTGGCTACACAAAGGTCCTTCGCTTCGCTATGGCGCTCCTATTCGTCGCGCCATTACGCTTGCTCAAGATCAAACTTCGCGTAGCGAAGTTTGGTGCGGAAGGAGGGATTTGAACCCTCAAGAGTTGCCCCATACGGACCTGAACCGTACGCGTATGCCAGTTCCGCCACTCCCGCCTAAATAAAAAATCTACTGAGATCCTTCCCCCGCCAAGGCGGGGTCAGGATGAGCAGCCGGGTCATTCAAAAATTCTCCGACTGCTCAAGAATTTCCACATCAGTATACCTTAAAACAGATATCCTGTCAATAAACCCTCGATTCGCCGATTGCTTTTGCAATTTCGTTATGCTATAGTAATCGGTATGGAAGACAGATTGATCGCGAAGAACAGAAAAGCCTTCTTCAATTACACGATTCTCGACTCCTATGAGGCCGGCATCGAGCTCAAAGGGCCTGAAGTAAAATCGATCAGGCAGGGTAATATCAATCTCGCCGAAAGCTTTGCCATGGTCGACGGTACCGAGATATTTCTGCTTAATATGCACATCGCCCCGTATGAATTCGAGACAATCGAAACGCTCGATCCTCTGCGCCCCCGGAAACTTCTCCTCCACAAAAAAGAGATCGCCCACCTTTCTCAGGAAGTCATGACCAAACATCTCTCGCTCGTGCCGCTTCGGCTCTATCTCAAGCGCGGACTCGTCAAAGTCGTCATCGCCCTCGGAAAAGGAAAAAAACTCTACGATAAACGGCGCTCGATCAAGGATAAAGAGGTCAAGCGGGAAATGCGTCAGTCTTTTGGAAGGAAGTCAAAGGGTAAATAGTCAATAACCCTCACCCCTGTCTACCGGCGGACAATCTCAGCCAGAATTACCAATTAAGACCCTCGCTTCGCCCTTCGATGGCTCGCTCGGGAGATTGCTTCGTCGCTGGCGCTCCTCGCAATGACGAGAGAATGGGGCGAGATTAGCCCCAATGACGATTCTATAGCATGTCTTTGCGAGGAGCCCCGAGATTGCTTCGTCGCTTCGCTTCTCGCAACAGGCTGCGCAATCTCTGTCAGAATTAATAAAAGAGACCCTCGCTTCGTCTTTCGACAAGTTTTAGGACTACGTTCGGGAGATTGCTTTCCGCCTTCGCTGAATTGCTTTTGCGTTCAGCTTCGGCGGACACGCGTCGCTACGCTTCTCGCAATGACATGCTATTGCATCGTCATTGCGGGCATATCAGGCCATTTCTTTTTCTGACAACTGGCATCTGGCAACTGGCAACTACTCTAGCTTGATCTTCGAACGATATCCGGCAGGTCTTTGTGGGAAATGAGCTTTATGCCGAGCTCTGAGCAGAGCTTCTTTATCTTCGGATCGATCAGCGCAGCCAGTTCACGCTCACAATTCTCATGGAACCGGTGACCCTTCTCGATTTCGGACCCTACATACCCCGGGTGAGTAACAAGCTCCGTGACTCCATCAGGAATCCCCTTGAGCATCCGCTCAACGATACCTCCGTTCAGATGGCCTGAATCCAAGAAACCGAACATCCTGTTCGGCATTATAAGGCCTGCTTTGCGTATGGCCTTTTGAGCGAGTCCTTCGAGTATTCCGGCGATCGCGATTCGATAGAGTTTACCGAATGATATTGGACCCCCCAGCGGCTCTGGCGTTAGGCACCTGATCACGGGGATATTAAACTCACGCGCCACCCGAATGAATATCTGGAGCATGCCCGGCATCATATGGATATGTTCATGAGAATTGAGGTTGGTAACGGTAAAACCGGCGGCGATGACCCTCTCCGCCTGACGTTTTAGTTCCAGGTGGATCGATTCTTTCGGTATCTTTCCGGCAAAGTACCGGATGAAGAACGCCGCGCGGTCGCGATAAAACCTTCCGTTCGTATCGACCAGGCCGGGAATATCCGAAGCGCCCGCTATCGGAAGAAACCGCGTCAGTGAAAAATGCGCGCCGATGTTTTGAATGCCGGCTGTCTTCGCCGCGCGGGCCGCGTCCGCGAATTCAGAGCCGGCTGCCAGAATCGAAATGTCGGTCACGATCCCTTTTGCGTACGCTTCGATCACGCCTCTATTGACGCTCTTCGTCAGACCGAGATCATCGGCGTTTACGATCAAGTACTTCATCGAAAAAACCTGTACCGTATCATATCGAAGAAGGTCCTCATGATGACCGACGGCCTCGATATCGTCGAGGCCCCCTTGGTCCTGAGCTGAAAAAGAAGCCCGTACTGCGCGACCTTGAATCCCCGCCGCAGTATCTCGGCGAATATCTCGACATCAATAAAGGGGCTTTTTGACCGCAGCGTGATCCCCACAAGCACCTCTTTCCGGTAGATCTTAAAGCCCGAATTGATGTCCCTGATACTGAAACCGAAGAGCGTCTGCACGAGTAAATTGTATACTTTCGATACGATGATCCTCCTGATGCTGCTATCCTTCAGGGCGAGGCTGTAGCCGTTGATCACATCCGCCCCCCGGTCGAAGAGCCTGAGCGCATGCTCGACATCCTTTTCCCTGATGGGGAAATCAGAATCGGTATACACGATAAAGTCTTTCGACGCCGCATATAACCCCTTGGCGAGGGCGCCGCCGAATTTTGTGTTCTCTTTCAGCCGGATCAGCGAAAGACGCTCATTCTTCCCGGCGGCCCGCGCGACGATATCGGCCGACGCGTCGGTCGAGGCATCATCGACGATGATGATCTCATAGTCGTTGCAGAGCTCTTTCGCGACCAGATCGATCTTCGCGATCGTCGATTCTATGCCTTCGGCTTCGTTGAACATCGGCAGAACAAACGAGAGGCTGAGTTCTGACATTTAACGCTCCATCTTCCTGAGATACTTTCCGTCTTCAGGGATCATATTCGTAACAATACACTTCTTCCTGCCAAGCTTATAGACCATGTACGTGGGCTTCTTATAATACGGCCTATCATCGAGCGTATAAAGCTGAACGAAATTCTTCTCTTTTAAAACCCCGTATCCCCGTCCCGACGACCCGAGAAAGACGGTTAGATTATGGTGAGTATCAAGGTCCGCGACGCGCTGCCCGGTATAGAACGCCACGCCGGAACGGTAATGAGACTCGGACCCGACACGATCCCCCTTTTTCAGGATCTTCGATAGCTCTTCTGAGATCTTCCTGCTCGTCTCGTGAAGCCCCACCTCGGGGAGAATAAACTTATGCAGCGGATATATGAACATAACGACCGCAAGCGCTATCAAAAGAAACGAGAAGCCGCGCAACCCGCGAAAATACATCACCACTGAAATGATCAGGGTCCCGGAAAGCGCCGCCGAACCGATCAACGTTCCGGCCAGAACAGCCGGGTACCGTTTGCCCACGACGATACCCGCCACAACGGAACCGACGATCGCCGCGACGAACATAAGGACGAACGACGCGTTCATCCACTTCTTCGGGACAGTTGGCTTCTTCTCCAGGAAATCCGCCCACATCGCGCCGATCATGATAGCAAGCGGATGCAGGCCGGGAAAGATATACGTCACCAGCTTTGTCCTCGAGACCGAAAAGAAGACGAAAAATACCGCGAACCAGACCCAGAGGAGCGTGTGGGCCGAAGCCTCGCGCGCATTACCGCGGTCTTTTGCCCTTCTTAAACTGAAGAACATGGCAAGCGGCAGAAAAACGCACCACGGAAAAAGTTCAACGAAGACGATGGGAATATAGAAATAAAACTGAGAGCCGATCTTGTGCTCAGGCTCAAGGAACCTGACGATATTGTGGAACCCGAAGAATTCATTGACGAATTCGCTTCCGTGCAGCCGATAGACGAGAATATACCAGGGCATCGAAACAGCCAGAAAGACAAGTATGCATCGGACATACGGAACGCGGAGCAGCTCCTTCGCGTCGCGCTCAAGCAGCAGGCAGCCGACTATGATGACGCCGGGAAGGAGCAACCCGATCGGGCCTTTGGTCAACGTCGCCAGGCCAAAGAAAAAGGCGGCCGCGACATACATAAATTTCAGTTTGCGCTGATACGCGTACACGAAAGCGAGGAGCCCTGCGAGAATGAAAACAGAAAGCGCCATATCGGTAACGCACGCCCGGGAGAGAATGACATATTCGACGTTGGCTGCCATGATAACGCCGGATAGAAGAGCGGCTTTTTTGTCAAAAAGCGCCGCGCTCAGAAGGTAGACGAGCAGAATACCGATAAACCCCAGAACAGCCGACGGCAGCCGCGCCGCCGCTTCGTTGACGCCGAAAACTTTATACGAAACGTTCACGAGCCAGTAGAAGAGGATCGGTTTTTCGAATTGGGGTTTTCCGTGCAGATACGGCGTCGCCCACTCGCCCCGGTCGACCATCTCCCTTGATGTCTGCGCGTAGAACGTCTCGTCGGGGTCGGTCAACGGCATCGAGCCGAGCTGGAAAAAGAAGAGATAAAAAGAAAGCACTGCCAGTGTCAGCACAGCGTATAGGGGGCGTTCTATTAATTTATTGATCATTTGAATTACACCGCTTGTTGTTGTCAGCTATCGTCGGGTTTTGAGTTTCAGGTTACTATATAATCGGGAAAGTGTCAAGGCATTATGGGGCTTGTTCGGCTCTGCCATTGCGGGCCCTGAACCAGTCCCGCCAATGCGGGACGGTTCAGGGTAAACTCCGCGAAGCAATCTCCCGAGCAAAGCCCTGAGCCTGTCGAAGGGCGAAGGTCTCTTTTTATAATTCTGACTGAGATTGCTTCGTCGCCGAGCCTCAAATTTTACAGGCTCCTCGCAAAGACATGCTATTGCATTGTCATTGCGAACCCCGAAGGGGTGAAGCAATCTCCCGAGTGAGCCCATCGAAGGGCGAAGCGAGGGTCTCTTTTTATAATTCTGACTGAGATTGCGCAGCCTGTTGCGAGAAGCGAAGCGACGAAGCAATCTCAGGCTCCTCGCAAAGACATGTTATTACTTCGTCATTGCGAGCAAAGCGAAGCCTGCCTGCCGGCAGGCAGGCAATCTCCCGAGCGAGCCCATCGAAGAGCGAAGCGCCGAGCCTCAAATTTTACAGGCTCCTCGCAAAGACGAATTTTAATCATCAGATCTCGGCGATAATGGAGCGAGTGGATTCCAAGATATATTTCAGCTCACTCTTCTTCACACATAACGGTAAAAACAGATACACGATATTCCCGAGCGGCCTTAAGATGAGCCCCTTCTTCAACCCTTTCCGGTAGATCTTCATGCCGAGCCGCTCGCTTATCCCGAACGGTTCCTTCGTGGCCTTGTCTTTGACAAGCTCGAGCGCCCCGATGAGCCCTATCGACCGGACATCACCCACATGCCGAAGGCCCCGCATCGATTCAAGACCGTCACGAAATATCGGGATCAGTTCTTTCATCCTCTGAAGCGTCTTTTCTTTACGAAACACGCTGAGACTGGCTAACGCCGCCGAACAGGCCAGCGGATTGGCCGTAAAAGTGTGCCCGTGATAAAACGTCTTATTTTTTTCAAGGTCGGCATAGAAGGCGCGGTATATCGCTTCCCGGGCCAGTGTCGCGCCCATCGGCAGGTACCCCGCGGTTATCCCCTTTGAGAGACAGAGTAAGTCAGGCGCGACCCCGGCATGCTCACACGCGAACATCCTGCCGGTCCTGCCGAATCCCGTCGCCACTTCATCACAGATCAAATGAACACCATAGCGCTTAGTCAGCCTCCTCACCGCGCGAAGGTACCCGCTCGGATATGTGATCATTCCTCCGGCGGCCATGATCATCGGCTCGATGATCAAAGCGGCAATACTCCCGTGACGCTTCTTAAGGAGCTTTTCCAGAGGTCTTGCGCATTCTATCGAGCAAGAGGATCGCTCCTTCCCCATCGGACAACGGTAGCAATACGGCGAGGGTACCTTGTACGAATCGAAGAAGAGGCCTTTAAACACCTTATTGAAGAGACCGACCCCGCTTACGCTCATCGAGCCGATCGTATCGCCGTGATAACCATGGTCGAGGCAGACAAACGACGATTTTTTCCTTCTGCCGATATTCTTCCAGTACTGGTAGGATATTTTGAGCGCCGTCTCAACCGCGGTCGATCCGTTATCGGAGAAGAATACCTTGGTGAGCCCCTTGGGCGCGATCGCAACGAGCTGTTCGGCAAGCTCGATCGCGCTTTTGTGGGTAAAACCGGCAAAGAGCACGTGCTCAAGCTTGTTCAGCTGTTTTGTGACGGCTCTCTTGATGACCGGATGGTTGTGGCCATGGACATTGCACCACCAGCTCGATATCGTATCATAGTATGAATTTCCATCGCTATCGTAGAGCCGTATCCCCCGCGCCCGGTCGATAAGAATCGGCGGAAATTTCCGGCAGTCTTTCATCTGTGTGTACGGATGCCATATATTTTTGAGATCCCGGCGTATCCAGCTGTTCATGCGCCTACCCCCGGGTCAACTGCGCGGCAATGCGCGACCCGATCGGCCTAAAGGCCCGGTACAGCGTTTCGGCATCGGTTGACCATCTTAAAGCTCCGAGTATTTTCGCTCGCGAAACCGACCTCACGATCGCGGGATTATCCTCGCGGATCACCGCATCACGCGACCGTGACGTTTCATTGAATACAACGCCGAGGATCCGCATTCCCCTGGCCCGGACAGCTTCGATGGTCAAAAGCGTATGGTTAATGGCTCCGAGCCTGTTCGCGGCAACGATCAAAACCGGCATCTTCAATTCTTTGGCGATATCGATCACGAGCCGATCGGCCGCGTACGGGACGAGCGCTCCCCCGACGCCTTCAACAACAACGACATCGTGATCGTCGAGAAGCTCCCGGAATCTTTTCTTTATCGTCTGAGGCCTGATGTTTCTCTTCTCGAGCCGCGCGGCCAGATGCGGTGAGGCGGGATACCGAAAAGAATACGGAACGAGCGGTCCCGCGGGATCGGATCCGCCGCCTTTTTTCTTTTTCATCAGCCGCCTATGAACATCGATATCGCCACAGGCCCCGCTTCCGGTCTGGATCCATTTCTGCGTTACGGCGCGCAATCCCCGCTCCGTTAAATAACGGCCCAGGAGGCCCGTGATAACGGTCTTTCCGACTCCGGTGTCGGTACCGGTGATGAATAGGCTTTGATACATTACATCATTCCTTTGATACATCCTACGGGCTCGTCATTGCGAGCGAACAACGTGAGCGAAGCAATCTCTGTCAGAATTACCAATAAGACCCTCGCTTCGCTCGGGAGATTGCTTCGTCGTCCGCCACCTTCGGTGGCGAAACTCCTCGCAATGACAAAAAAGAGCCAATTCTTTTTCATTGACCGGTAACTGGAAACTGGTAACTGGAAACTACTTCTATCTCTTAGCTTTGCAGAAAAAAGCCTGATACGTCGCGACGATCCCGCCAAACTCTTTCCGGTAGGCCCGCTCCAGCCGCTCGAGCGTCCGCGGCGTCCAGAGCCTTTTCGAAACGTCTCCCATCCCCCGCGTGCCGGTATATTTTATCGCTCGCAGCAATTCCCGTACCGATCCGTATTTGATCCGTATGATCTCCTCATCCACCGAGCTGTTTTGGAACGCCGATCTCAGGATCGACGCGACGCTCTCCCTGCCGAGAAAGGATCCCGAGGTGATGGAGAAAGCGCCGTCGAATACTTCCCTGAGGCAGGTATTCAATTCGCTGAACGTGTTCGGCCCGAACATGGAAAAAGAGAGCTCTCCGCCGGGAACGAGCAGCCGGCGGCAGACAGAAACCGCGTTCCTCGTATCCCCCAGCCACTGAAACGTAGCGTTCGATGAGATACATTCGAACGGCCCGTCGGGCGTTACCGTATCGAAGTCGCACACAAAAAACCGTATACGTTCATCAGGCAGTTTTGCCCGGGCGATCGACACCATCGGTCCTGAGATATCGACCGCGTCGATAGCCGCCGCCGGGAACGCTTCCGCCAGAAGCTCCGTATAAATACCGGTACCGCACCCGATCTCAAAGATATTCGAGAAAGAACGCGTCGTGACCCTCCCGATCAGTTTTCGGGCGGCAAGGCTCTGTACCTCGGCATACTCATCATAATGCACGGCGCTTATCGAGAAATTTCTCTGTACAACAACCGGATCGATCATACGATAAGTCTCCCGATGTCTTCCTCAAAAAACGGCATATGGCCGGCGCCTTTGAGCGGATAAAAGTCCGCGTTCGCAAGCTCCTTCTTTATGGCAAGCGCCTCTTCAATAGGGCAGACGCTGTCATCTTCACCGTGGATGATAGATATTCTTTTAATATCCGAAAGCGCGGCCGGATCAATACGAGCCTCCGTAAGATATCGGAGCCCCTCGGCGAGCGGCTCCAACTCCAGTTCTTTCGCGTACGCTTTTCCATAGGTTTTTAAAAAACGTTTAAGGTCATCGCTTGCCGCGAACCAGCGTTTGTAGAACGTCATCAAGCACCCTGTTTTTTTCCTCGCGAGCGATCTCGCAAGCGCCTGTACTTCAAATCGATTAAACCGTCTTCTGACGCTCATCAGGATCAAATGGTCCACCATTGCCGCATGGCGCGCGGCAAACTCCGCCGCCAGAAAACCGCCGAGCGACCACCCAAAGAGAGTCACATGCCGAATTCCGCGCTCCCTCATGGAGCCCAGAAGATCCTGCTCGAACGAGCGCGGCGAAAACCTGACCGGGATAAGATAATTATAGCGCAATTCCTGGGTTCCGAAGACCCTATGGTCCGCCGCCCAGCCGGGAATAAGCACGATCGTATCCCGCTCTCCCCGGTCATGATATTGAAATTCAGCAGATCTCGACGAGATCATGGAGGAGCCTTTCCAGAATATCCTTTGAGTGATAGTAGGTTATCGTAAAACGGAGCCGTGATTCTTCAATAGGAACCGTCGGCGGCCGTATGGGCGGTACCCGGTAGCCCCGTTTCTCGAGCGTTCGGCTCAATTCGACCGCGCGAGCGTTATCACCGACAATAAGCGGGACGATCGGGGAATTCCCGCGGACCGGGAGGCCCCGATCTGAAAGACCGTCCCGGAAATACTTCGCGTTCTCAAGAAGCGTTGTCCTGCGGAACGGTTCGCTCCGGACCACCTCCAGGCTCGCGATGTTCGCGGCGATAACCGAAGGCGGAAGAGCGGTCGAATAGATGAATCCTCCGCACGCGTTGATCAGATATTCTTTCATCTGGGTCGTACAGGCAATGTACGCGCCGAAACTCCCGAGCGCCTTGCTGAACGTCCCCATAACCAGGTCGACTTTGCCGGTCAGTCCGGCCTCTTCGACCATGCCGCTGCCGTTATCGCCGTATATTCCGGTAGCGTGAGCCTCGTCGGTCAAAAAAGCGCATGCGTATCGTTCTTTTAAGTGTACAAGAGCCGCCAGAGGCGCCATATCCCCGTCCATGCTAAAAACGGTTTCGGAGACGATGAGCGCTTCTTTGAACTTCCCGCGCTCGGTCTTCAGAAGGAACTCCAGATGATCGGCGTCATTATGGTCAAACCTGAACATCTTCGCGCCGGATAACCGTATTCCGTCGAGAATGCTCGCGTGATTCAAACGGTCAGAAAAAACGGCGTCTCCCCTTCCGGCGAGCGTTGGAATAACACTTACATTTGCCTGGTACCCTGAGTTGAAGACCAGGGCGGCCTCACGAGCCTTGAATCGCGCGGTCTTCTCCTCGAGCTCATGGTGAAGCTTGAGATCACCGCTTAAAAGCCGCGCGGCGCCGCTTCCGGTGCCGAATTGTTCAACGGCCCTTATCGACGCTTCGCGAAGAGCCGGGTGAGATGAAAGACCGAGGTAATCGTTCGAAGAGAAATCGATAAGGTCGCGCCCTGAGAATCGTATTCTGCCCTCATCCCGGGATCCAGCCGGTCGAAGGGCCCGCAAGAGCCCCTTCTCTTTTCTCTCCTCTAAGAAATTATCTACTCTGCCCATAAACGCCGGATCTCTTTGATAAGTAAGCGGTCCTCATCGACCGTCCGCCCTTTAATCGTCAAATAACCGCCGATCAGCATACCGTTGGCCCCGGCCATGAACCCCATCGCCTGAAAATCCTTCAGGATCGACTCCCTGCCGGCCGCTATTTTTATTACTTTGTCCTTCAGGATGATCCTGAAGATCGCGATTGTCCGGATCACGTCAATACATGACATCGGCTTGATCGACTCCATCGGCGTCCCCTTGATGGGGACAAGAATATTGATGGGTACGGACGTAACGTCAAGCTCGAGTAAAAGCTCCGCCATATCGATCCTATCCTGCCAGGTCTCGCCCATGCCGATTATGCCGCCTGAGCAGGCCTCAAGGCCAAGCTCCCGCGCCGCGGTGATGGTCGCGATCCGTTCGTCGATCGTGTGCGTAGAGACTATTGTCGGGTAGAATCGAGGCGATGTCTCGATATTATGATGATACCGGGTGAGTCCGGCGTCGGCCAGCATGCTCATTTCACTTTTCGTGAGCGCGCCGAGCGACCCGCAGACAACGATACCGACGTTCGTTCTGATCTCCCGTATAGCGCGTGCTATGACCTCAAGCTCGTGTACGGTGAGGCGATTACCGCTGGTGACGATCCCGAACTTTTCCGCCCCGTTCTCCTTTGCCTGGCGGGCTTCCCGCACGATCACATCAATGTCCTTGAGAGGATAGGGCGTAATAGCGGCCGCATGATGAGACGATTGCGCGCAGTATTTGCAGTCTTCTTTACAAATACCCGATTTAGCGTTCGTAATACCGCAGATCTCAAGCCGTCCGTCCGTCCTGGTCCTCCTGACCTCACTGGCCATCGAAAGAATATCCGCAAGCGGCATAGTCACAAGGCATTTAGTATCAATATGTTCTGTGATCACCGTCATCTGATTGTTAACCTTTTCTGTATATCAAGTTTACATTAGGCCGAAAATTTTAGCGGAATCCTTACTAATCCGCTTATGTATGATTGTACTCCATTTGGGGGTTATAATAAAGTGAATAATGCGAAGTGGTCACAAGTCACATGTAACAAGTCACAAGTAAAAAAATAAGTAACAAATCAGCTTCAGAAGTAACAACTCACCGTCATTACGAGAAGCGATATCCAAATTCGTCTTTGCGAGGAATCCCGCGAAGCGGGATGACGAAGCAATCCCTGTCAGAATTACCAATAAAGACCCTCTCTTCGTCCTTCGACAAGTGATTCGACAGGCACTTCGACAGGCTCAGTGCTTGCTCATCATCCTTCGAATCATCCTGAGCAGCGTCGAAGGGCTCAGGACTTCGTTCGGGAGATTGCTTCGTCGCTTGCGCTCCTCGCAATGACGAACGTATGGATTTACTTGGAATGTTTTGCGATGTACGTGCGGACGAGATTCTTGTATTCTTCGTGCAGAAGTTTTGTGATGGGCCCGGGACGCCCGCTTCCGATCTTCTTTGTGTCGACAAATGTGACCGGCGCCACCTCTATTGATGAATTCGTAATAAACACCTCATCGGATGCTTTCAACTCCTCGGGCCGTATATTCCGGATACT
The DNA here is from genome assembly GCA_043825275.1 of Candidatus Omnitrophota bacterium. GTDB lineage: Bacteria > Omnitrophota > Gorgyraeia > 2-01-FULL-45-10 > JBDRSA01 > JBDRSA01. The sequence continues at coordinate 24,194 of JBDRSA010000093.1, read as the reverse complement.
GCGCCGGATCCTCAGGCGATTCATGATCTTCAAAAGGTTCTCTCTGGTAACTCCGGGGAGCGCTCCGCTTGCGATTGCCGGCGTCACGACCGATCTCCCCCGGCAGATAAAGATGTTACTTGTCGAACATTCGCATACGTTGCCATCCGTATTCAGAAGGATGCCTTCGTCGAATCCGGCGTCAGTCGCCTCGATCCTCGCCAACACGCTCGCAAGATAATTCGACGACTTTATCACCGACAGGATCGAATGCGCGGCCCGCTTGACCGCGACGATCTTGCAGCGCTGCCCCTCTTCATAGAACTTCGCGGGATAGGGCTTAAAATCTTCTGCTATGAGAACAATGGTCGGTTTTGCCTTCGGATCGATCGGGAAGCCCGGTTTTTTCGGACCCCGCGAAAGGCTCAAGCGAACATAGGCGCTCTTCAGGCCGTTCTTCTTCAGGGCCCGGTAAACAACGCGCTTTATCTCGTTCTTCGTATATGGCACGCGGATGCTGACAACCCGGGCCGCGGTAAAAAATCTCCTGAGGTGGTCGGAAAGCGCGAATACGGCGCCGTCGTACGAGCGCATCGTCTCAAAGACGCCGTCGCCATACAGGAACCCCCGGTCAAATACCGATACGACCGCATTACTCTTATCGACAAATCTACCGTTCAGCCAAACCGTTCCCATACATTACCCCATGCATACTTTTGCCGCGTTTATCTTCTTGCGCGGCCGCGCTCCTACCCCCGACGCACGAAGCGCCCTGAACATCCCTTCGGCCTTATCGAGCGTCTCCTGATACTCTTTATCGGGATCCGAATCGGTAACGATGCCGCCGCCGACATTGAAATAGACCGTTCCGTCTTTTACGAGAGCCGTCCTGATCACGATCGAGCTGTCCATCGATCCGTCGAACCCGATATAACCGATCGAACCCGTATAGATCGACCGCTTGACCGGTTCCAGCTCCTCGATGATCTCCATCGCGCGGACCTTCGGCGCTCCGGTTATCGATCCGCCGGGAAATGTCGCCGCGAGACAGTCGACCGGCGTGACGCCGCCGCGAAGCGCGCCCGTTACGGTCGAGACGAGATGAAAGACCGTGGAGTACCGCTCGAGAGCGATAAATTCGCTCGGCCGGACCGATCCGTATTCGCAGATCCTGCCGAGATCGTTCCGCTCGAGATCGACGATCATAACATGCTCTGCGGCGTCTTTTTCACTGGCGAGGAGCTCTCGTTCGAGCACCGCGTCGAGCCGCGCGTTTGTTCCCCGCGGCCGCGTCCCCTTGATCGGCCTCGTCTCGATACGGCTGCCTCTCTTTTTTATAAACCGTTCGGGCGATGAACTCAATACCTCGACGTCGCCAAATCCAAGGTACGCCGAAAACGGCGCGGGGCTGACCGTCCGCAGGTTCTGATAGAGCTCGAACGGATCGAGCGATCCGATATCAGCGCTGAAACGCTGCGAGAGATTTACCTGGTAGATATCGCCTTTTTTGATATACTCTTTCGCCCGATCGATCGCCTGCCGGTACGAGGATCGGGTAAAGTTCGATCGTATACGATCCCGCCGGATCGGACCCGCGGAGCCGTTCAAAACCGCGCTCGGACGCGTATAGACCGGGCGCCGGATCTTCTCTTTCAAGGCTATGAGCCTCCTCGACGCCGCGGCCTGCTGCTGCCGCGCGCTCGTTTCCGGATATCCGTTCGCAACGGCAAAACAACGTCCGTCAATATTGTCGTAAGCGATAATGCCGCCGTAGAGGCCGACAACACAGTCGGCTATCCTCAGATCGTCGGCCGCGAGATCGGGCAGTTCTTCGATGAAATTTTTAAGGTCGTACGAGAAATAGCCGACTCCTCCCCCGCAAAAAGGGATCCCCGGATCCTTAACCTCTCCGCATCGGAACCGCTCAAAAAGAGATCGTAATTCGTCAAAAGGGTTCGCCGACGTCTTACGCTCGACCTTTCCATTCTCCCACGCAAGCTGTGTCGAAGCGCCTCTGCTTTCAAAGACGGCAAACGGCGCTGAGCCGATAAACGACCACCTGCCGAGCTTTGCCGAAACTTGCGAACTGTCGAGAAAAAATCGGTACGGATCGTTGTCAAACGTTCGGTAGATCTCAAGAGGCGATTTGTCGGTATAGAGCTCTTCGATGATGGGTATCATGGCCATGCAACCTATTGTAATTGAAATCCCAAGCGGGTCAATCCTTTTTTTCTGGCGGCATGATATCCGCCAAAATATTCTTAAGCAGTTCGATCCCGGAGCGCGCTTCGTCGCTGATCGTTTCGCCGAAGCTGATGCCCTTCGGCTGGATTCCGACCATGAATATTACTATATCCTTCTTTCGCGCCTTAAGGAACTCGGCGATCATATGAACGGATATATTGTGGGTAGACAAACTTGCCTTCGAGACATCTTCCATCCCGTAGACGCGGATCTCACCGGGTATGCCGTTAAAATTGACGGTATCGAGGAGAATAATAACATCCGGATCGGTCCTTTGGATCGGCATCAGATAATTCTCAGGGTTCATCCCGCAGTCGATGAGCGTCGCGCGGACCGTACCGGCGAGCCCCCTGATAAGCAGCGGCCCGAAACCGTCGTCGCCGCGCAGGGGGTTGCCGATGCCGACGATCGTGACCTTGAGTTTTGTACTATTCTTTTCGCGGGATGCTGACTGTAATCTGGCGAGTATATCAGATGTGACTTGGTCCACCGGGAAGGCCTCTCGGCGCCTCGATCAGCCCTGCTCTAACGTGGCCTCTCGTCGGTGCTTGGCGCACAATATCTTCATTCTATCGGATCGTTTCAGATCTTTCGCGGCCTGAAAAACACTGTCCGAAAGACCCATCGACTGCAGCGTCGACAGGAAGAGGGTCGGGTTCGAGTACGCGAGGGGCCCGAGTTTCTTCGCGATCCATTCAAGGTGCGCTTTTGTGGTAAGCGGTTCGCCGCAGACTTCGCAGAGGGCGAGTTCCCGTTCTTCTGAGGGTGATATAAGTTCGGCCCTGACAAACCCGGCGAGGTCGAATTCGTTGGTGAGCTTTATGCCCGGAGGGTCGTCATCGCGCGTTGTGCAGAGCGCCTGACACTGGCCGCAGAAGATACAAACGTCGAGATGCAGAACCATCTTCCGCGCCGTTTTTCCGTCAACCGTTCTCTCTTCTACCTCGATCGCTCCCGAAGGACAAACCTCTTTGCAGCCCATACAGCAGATACACCCGTCCTTGCTATACTCCGGCTTTCCTCTGAACTTTTTGTGGGGTATGTGCGGCTCAAAAGGGTATTTCGTAGTATACGGCTTGCTGAATAACGACTTTATCGCTTCTTTCAGTTCTCGTAATTTTGGATATCTCATAAATAGTTTCTTACGTTGGATTACTATGAACGTTTGCCGCCGCCGTCGTCTTCATACGCGTCCATTACGCTCCCCTTGCAGAGCTTAATGCCGGACATATGAGCGCCGCGGGCGATCGCATGCGCCGACACCGGAGATGTCAGGATCACGAATACCGCGCACAGGAGCGCCTTGACCCCGGCGGCCGTTGGCCCGAGCACCAGGAACGTACCGAATAAAATACTGCTCGTCCCGAGCGTTACCGATTTTGTGGCGGCCTGGAGCCTGTTATAAATATCGGGCAGCCGGACAAGGCCGAGGCATCCGAAAAAGTCGAACGCGATCCCAAGAGTTATGAATATCAATCCGATCGTATCACTCATCAAGGCCTCTTCCTTCCAGATATTTTGCCAGCGCGAGCGAAGCGATAAAGCTCTGCAGCGCCCAGGCAATACCGATATCGAGATACCAGGATCTTTTTGTCGCAATATTCAAAATCGCGCAGAAACCGACAATAAGAACTCCGAGAATATCGATCGCGACGATCCTGTCCGCAGCCGTCGGCCCCTTGCATATCCTATACAGACAGAGCATAAAACTCAAAAGAAGCACATAAAAAGCTCTGCTGAAAAATCCCATGAACGGTAGATCCTGATAAAAGAGGACCGGCAGCGGCCGATAGAGTATAAGGCCGATCATCAGAGTCAGGAGCACCGCTCCCGCGGCCCACCTGAGGCGCTTGTTCCCGCTTGACGCGCAACTCACCTGTTTGTCCGTATCATTCGTGTTCATTCAAAGATTTCCTTTAAGATTCGCTCAAACCGACCGACGATGATCTCGCTCGCTTTTTTGACATCTTTTTCTTTTACATCGATCCAGTGAACGTACAGAAAACCGCCCGCCTGATCGACGTCAACCGAGAGCGTACCCGGCGTCAGCGTTATAGAGTTCGCCAGGAACGTTAATCCTATTTCTGATGTTAGGGACGTCTTGACCTTGACGATCCCGGGGTTGATCGGGAGATCAGGGTGCATTACCCGGTACGCGACGTCAATATTGGCCTTAAAACATTCCCAGATAAAAACCGGGACATAATAGAAGAACCAGAGATACCGCTTCGGGTTCTTCAACAAATGCGGCCGCTGGACAAAAAGATCCCCGGTCAGGAACGCGGCGATCGCCGCGACCGGTATCCCCACAATCAGATGCTGCCGATCGGGCGGCCAACTCAGTAAGCACCAAACCCCAAACCCCAAAACGAACAGGATCACTCTGCTATTCATTTACATATTCCTCAGCGCTATCAACGCGTATTCTTTTCCCGACAGGATCACGTCAACCGCGTCCGTAAGGAACGGTTTCAGGAACGGAATAAGAAGCGCACCCCCTAAAAGACAGATCACCGAAAGACTGATCATTGAGATCCTCATAAAAACGGGAACTTCACGCACACCGATGAGCGCCTTCTTGAGATCGCCGAAAAACGCGAATTTCTGCACCTTGGTGAACGAGGCGAGCGTTAAAACGCTCCCGATCACCGCCCACATCGCGAATATGTAGTGCCCGGACTGGACACACGCGATAATGATAATAAGCTTGCTCCAGAATCCGTTAAACGGCGGGATCCCTGAGATCGACATCGAAGCGATGAGCGAGGTCCCTCCCGTAACGGGCATCTTTTTATTCAGTCCGCCCATTTCCCGGAGATCCCTCGTGCCGGTCGAGTATTCTACCGCGCCGGAATTCAGGAAGAGCAGTGATTTAAATATCGAATGATTGAAGAGATGGAAGATGCCGCCGAGGATCCCCAGCGGCGTTCCGAGGCCGATACCAAGGATAATATAGCCGACCTGGCTTATGGAGTGATACGCCAGGAGCCGTTTCATATCCCACTGTCCGATCGCAAGCAGGACGCCCACCATCATGGAGAGCACGCCGCCGACCATAAAGACCGACAATATCGCGTCGGTCACGCCAAAAACGCAGAAGAAGATCCTGATGAGCGCGTAGAGCCCGAGCGTCTTGATCAGCACGCCCGAGAGCATCGCCGAGATCGGCGCCGGCGCCGAAGGATGCGCGTCCGGCAGCCACGCGTGAAACGGAACGATCGCGGCTTTCAGGCCGAATCCCATTACAAAGAACGCGCTTACAAGAAGAATTATTCTTTCGCCGCTCTTTTGAGCCAGTACGGCGGCGAGATCGGCCATATTGAGCGTCGAGGCGTACCCATAGAGAAGAGCGATACCCAGTAATATAAAACTGGACGCCACGGCTCCCATGATCATGTACTTAAATGACGCCTCAAGCTCCTCGTGTTCGGTCCCGAAAGCGACGAGCGCGTAACTCGCGATCGCCGAGATCTCTAAAAAGACGTATAAGTTAAAAATATCGCCGGTTATAGCGACGCCGTTCATACCGGCGACCATAAGGAGAAAGAGCGTGTAGAACTTCCATTTGTCGGTAAACTGTTCCATGTAGTCGATCGAATAGAGCGTTACGAGAAACGCGATCACGTTGATCGTAACGAGCATGAACGACGAGAGCCCGTCCAGGACGGCCGAGATGCCGATCGGGGGCGCCCATCCGCCGATCGAATAGACGATAGGGAAATTCGCCCGCGCAAGGATCGCCGCGTGTACCGCGAGCGCCGCCAGAACGAAGGTGACGACGCTCGCGAAAAGATCGGTGAAACGCTTACTCTTTTTACCGATAAGCGAAATGACGAACGCCCCGAAAAGCGGTAGTATCGAAAAGAGAACAACCGTTGCCGTCATCCCCGTAATCTCCTGATCTTAGTTATATCGAACGTCCCGTACTTCTGATAAATGCGCATCGCGACCGCCGCCATAAGCGCTGTCGTCGCCAGACCGATAACGATCGACGTCAGGATCAACGCCTGCGGCAGAGGGTCGACCATGTTCGTCACCGTCTGATCGGGCGCCAGGATCGGCGCGCGGCCGTTGATCCGGTAGCCGATGAGGACGAAGAAGAGGTTGACCGCGTACTCGATGATCGCGATACCGATAATGATCTTGATCAGGTTCCGCTTACGCACCACGCAGTACAGTCCGACACAGAAAAGCGCTAAACACAATATATAAATGCTCATAGTTATTTCCTCTTATGCTCATCGTCAGTGACGCTGAAGAGCACCACCAGAACAAGGATCATCGTGAAAAGACCCGCGCCGACTTTTAATGAGATCGCTATATTATAGAGCGGTATGTTCCCCGCGCTGAAGAGCCTGAACGGCTCGCCTTTCTTCAGGAAGTTCAGGAAGAGATACCCGAAGAACAATCCGGTAATACCGATAACCGCGAAGAGAAGCGCGCCGAAACTCTCAAAAAATTCCGCTACCTCTTCGCTCAGCTTCTTCAGGACCATCTCTTTTCCGAACGCGAGCATCAGATGAACGAACGACAGCGCGATGATAACGCCGCCGGCGAATCCGCCGCCCGGAGAGACGTGCCCGTGGAGAACGATGTACATCCCGTACAAAAGGATCAAACCGACCGTAAGCCGTGTTACTACCTTAACGATGATGGTCATTCCTATCATATCTTTCTGATCGCTCTTCTTCACCTGATTCAACCTTTTTTCTTTCGACCGACGATCCGGATAACCGACAGTACGCCGATCACCGCCGTAAAGAGGACCGTCGCCTCACCGAATGTATCATACGCCCTGAAGTCGAGGATAACGGCGCTCACGAGATTTGCCGCGCCGGTCTTCGTCAGGCCGGTCGTTAAGTAATTTGACGCGACTTTCATTATCGGAAAACCGAACTTCGGCAGTTCCACGAGCGCCGAATAGGCCGCCTTCAGAAAAAGAATGATAAAAATAAAAGTAACGGCCGTATTGAAGATCCATCTCCCGCTTGTTGAGAACGGGAGGTCTTTCTTGATCGTGGCCCTGATAAGAATGATCAGGATCAGGATCTCGACGACGAGCTGTGTAATAGCGAGATCGGGAGCTTTTAGAATAAGAAAAAGAAGTGAAAGCCCCAGGCCCACCGCGCCGACCGCTATAACGCTCGAGAGCAGGTCCTTCATCTCCACGGCGGCTATCGCGGCGATGATCATAAAAATAAGTACGCAGTGCAGTTCGATCATGGCTCGTTATCCTTTAAAGATAAAAAACAGAATGATGACCCCGAGAAGGCACCAGGACAAATACGTCGGGAGGATCCCGTTATGGAGATACCGGAAGACTTTGCTGAGCGAAAAGGTTGTCTTTTTCCCTATCTCATAAATATCGAACCAGCCGGCTTCGGCTTTTTTGTACATTAAACCGATCGGCTTCAGGTCCTTCACCGTCTCGTAGAACGAAACACCGGAGATCCTCATATCCGGGTTCGAGGCGACTTCGTCGCCGCCGACGAACGTATCCGATTCCCGCCGCGTTTTGAACGTACCGAGCAAATATATGATAAACCCTACGACGAGGCCGGCCCCGATCAGGATCGTCGCCCGCGGCGCGCTCCACACGCCGGTAAACGAAACGTCGCTGCCCAGAGACGGCGCGATAAACCATTTGAGCGGTATCCGGAACGCGAATACTCCGAAGAGGACACACAGGGACGCAAGCGTTACCATCGGAAGCCACATCGGCATGCCGACTTCGCTTGTGCCCTTTCTCTCTTTGTTTTCGTAAGGCCTGCCGAGAAAGACCGCGTGGATCAGCTTCATAAAACTTGCCAGCGTAAGCGCGCTCCCGAACATCGCCGCGACCAGGCAGATGACCCATAGTTTTCCGCCACACCTTCCCATCTCGATCACACCCTGATATACCATCCATTTTGATACAAACCCGTTGAACGGAGGAACACCTGATATCGACAACGCCGCGATTGAGCACGCGATGAATGTCAACGGCATGTACCGCGCGAGCCCGCCCATCCGGTCAAGATCGGTCTCTCCCGTCTGCTTCTCAACGGCGCCGGCCGACAGAAAGAGACAGCTCTTATATATGGCGTGGTTCAACATATGAAACAGGCCGCCGGCGATCCCGATCGGATTTGCGGTGCCGATACCAAGGACCATATAGCCAACCTGACTTACTGCGCAATACGAAAGAAGTTTACGTATATCGCGCTGCACCAGCGCCATCATGACCGCCGCGATGATCGTGATCGCGCCGGTCAATAAGAGAAAGATCGAGATCGGAGAACCCGCTTCAACGAAAAACATCCCCAGGGATAGCCTGACCATAAAATATATACCTAATAACTTATCGAGTGAGGCCGGCAGAAGCGCCATGACCGGCGGCGGAGCCGCCTCGGCGGAAGCCGGTATCCACGTATGCATCGGCATCGCGCCCGCTTTCGCGAACGCGCCGAGCGCGAGCGCCACAAATCCGGCGATCGCCAGCGGCGTATTGGCGCTTATGTAGATCTCGCTCATCGTAAAGGAACCGGTGAGCTTCCAGAGGATCCCCGCGCCGAGGATCATGAGGGCGTCCGACCCGCCGATGATGATAAACGACTTCTTGGCGGGCGCTTTCGCGCGCTCCCCGCCCAACCCGATCAATAGATAGAGCGTAAAACCGAGGAATCCCCAGAACGCCAAAAAGAGGATCAGGTTATTCGACACCGCCGCGCCGATCGACGCGCCGATCGTCCACAGAGCGTACGCGTAATACTCCACGGCGTTATCTCTGTCGTTCATGAACCCCGCCGAGTAGAGTATGATCAAAAGTCCGAAGAAGCCGATAAAGAGCGTTATGAATGCCGCGAGGGTATCCATTCTCAGCCACTGAATACCGAACGCGTTCCACACCAGCGGCTTATTGGTAAAGAGGTGGATCGTGAACAGGAACGTGAGCGCGGCAATCACGAATGAGAACGCGGCCGCGGCGGCCTTCGCTCTTTTCGGCATTGTGAGAACCAGCGTACCTGCTATGATCGGAACAATAACGGCGTAGAGTATCGGCGTCATAGATCCCTTAAGAGTTTTTTATAATGATCGTCACTGATCCCGAATTTATGCATCAATCGGTGTGTTTTTTCCTGGCTGAGCTTGATCAGGTCGTACGGCGTTATAACAGCCTTTCCGGTCTTCCGGTCGATCGCCGTCATACGCTCCGTGCAGCAGTAGCACGGGTCGATCGCCGCGAGGATGATCGTCGCGTCGGAAACAGTCTGGCCGACGACCGTCGCCTTGAATGTCGGGAAGTTCATAAAGGTTGGCGCGCGGACTTTATAGCGAACCGGAGAATTCGATCCGTCACTGCGTACATAGTGGAACGTCTCACCCCGCGGAGCTTCGTGATGGCCGATCCCCTCGCCTGCCGGCACGTCTTTTACGTTCGCGTCGATCGGGCTCTTCGGAAGGTCCTTGAGGCACTGTTTTATGATTTTGATCGTTTCGATCATCTCAAGGATCCTTACAACAGCTTTCGCGAAGACATCCCCTTCCTGCTGGGTGATCACATCGAACTTCACCCGGCCATAGGCCGCGTACGGCTCAGACCGTCTGATGTCATGCGGCACGCCGGAGGCTCTTGATGTCGGTCCGAGCGCGGAATACTGTATCGCGTCCTCTTTGGTAAGAACGCCGACACCCTTCAATCTCGCGTGAAGCACAGGATCGTCAAGAACAGCCCCTTTAAACATTTCTATTGCCGGGATCAAGCTGTCAAGCGTCTTGAGGATCCAGGGGATATCATTCTCATCGATATCCCGCCTGACGCCCCCGACCTTCATCATAGCGTAGTTGTTTCTGTTGCCGGTAACAGCCTCAAAGATGTCGAGCACCGGTTCACGGTACTTCCACCCCCACATAAACACGGTGTTATAGCCGAGAAAGTGGCCCGCGAGCCCCAGCCAGAGCAGATGCGAATGGAGCCGCTCGAGCTCACCGACTATCGTACGGATATAGAGGGCGCGCTCGGGAACCTCTACTCCGCCGATATCCTCAATGGCCTGAACGGACGCGATCGGATGGCTGGTGGAGCAGATCCCACAGATCCGTTCGACCAGGAAGATGACCTGGTCAAAACTCTTCGCCTCGGCGATCTTCTCGATGCCGCGGTGGTTCCATCCGATCCTGACATCGATATCAACAACGCGCTCACCTTCGACTATGAGATGATAGAGTTCCGGCTCTTCCTGAAGCGGGTGATACGGTCCTATGGGAATACAGACTTTGTGTGACATATTACGAATCTAACTCCTTTTCCACCGCGGCCTGATCGAAGTCCCTCCGAAGCGGATATTGGCCTTTCGGCCAGTTGTCCGGCAGAAGCAGCGGTTTCATGTTGGGATGGTTCTTGAACTTCACTCCAAACAGCTCATGTATTTCGCGCTCGATCCACTCCGCCCCTTTCATGATGGGCAGTACGGATTCTATCTCCGGATTCTCCCGATCCAGAAGCGTCCTGATCGATACGACAAGGTTCAGGTCGTCAAAATCGAAATGATAAAGGATCTCGACCGCTTCGGGCGTATCGACACCGCTGGCGATATTGAACCGGGCGCCGAGTTTCTTGAATATCAGCTCAACCATGGCCGGGACATCGTCTTTGTCGATATCAACATAGAGCCGCTTGGGCGATTTTTCGTTGAAATTCTTTATCTTACCCTTGAACTCGGATTGAATTCTATCGAGTACGTCTTGTCTTGTCATTTCTTCTTCGCCCGGCCTTTCGCCTTTTCGATGAGTTTTACAACCGCCGCGATGATCGCTTCCGGCTTCGGCGGGCATCCGGGAATATACGCGTCGACCGGAACGATCTGATCGATCGGCTTCGGCGTATTGTAGCCTCCCCTGAACATCGTCTGACCGCTTGAACATCCGCCGACAGCGACGACAAAACACGGCTTCGGCGCCTGCTCGTAGAGCTTCTTGAATACCGGCACCGAAAGCCGGGTGCCCAATCCGGTGACGAGGAGCACGTCCGCGTGCCTGATCGAACCGGTCAGCACGATCCCGAAACGCTCAATATCAAAACGCGGCGTAAGGCAATCGAGTATCTCGATATCACAGTTGTTGCAGCTGCCGGTTGAGAGGTGGAAAACCCACAGTGACTTTGTTAACGCTTTTAGTTTTAAACTCATTCTTATAACCCCAATAAAGCCAGGACGACCGCGGCCACGGCGATCACCGTAACGGGCCCCCAGAAAAACCTCATCGCCTGATCGATCCTCACCCGCGGGTTCGTATTCCTGATAAGGACGATCCCCACAAGAAGCGCGACGTATTTCAGAATACCCATCAAAATAGACAGCGGCGGCGCGCTCTTGATCCCGCCCATAAATACGACCACGAGGAAGAGCGGCAGCGTGAAGAGCATCATCGCCCGCGACAACTTAAAGACCGCCAGCGGACTCCCCGAATATTCAATGTACGGCCCCGCGATGATCTCGGTCTCCGCTTCCGGGATATCGAACGGCACCAGCGTCAGCTTCGCCTGCATGCAGAGGATCGCCACGACCAGCGCAAGGGACCCTGAGAGGCTTCCGACTATAACGCCGTTATTCGCCTGGTAGGTCAGGATCTCGCCTAACTGTATCGCGCCGTTGGCGTGTATTACAGGAACGACCAGCGCCAGGATGAACGGAAGCTCATATGAAAGCACCAGTTTCATTTCACGCGACGCGCCGAAGGCCGCGATCGGGTTCGCCGAGGCGAATCCCCCCACGATCACGCAGATCGCGGGTATCGTTAAAAGGTACAGCACGACGATGATGTCACCGATGAATCCACGCGCCGGGTTCAGATTGGAGATCCCCAATATCGTCGAAACGAGCGTCACGCTCGCCAGAGATACGAGCGGCGCCAGAAGGAAAACGACGGCCGAAGACCCTTTCGGTACGATCGTCTCCTTCGCCAGCAGCTTTACGATATCGGCAAACCCCTGATACCACGGGGGGCCGACGCGCCACTGGACCCGGGCAGTCACCTTCCGGTCGATCCAGCTCGCCAGGAGCCCGACAACCGCGGTAAATATGAACCCCGGAAAAACGATGAACCAGAATAGCAATTTTATGTAATCCATGAATAACCGCTTATTTCTTCTTCGCCGGCACGGCGCGCTTCCAGTGCTCGGAACGGATAATGATGTTTTCGGTCAACTTGTACATCTCTTCGTCTTCATTTTCGTCGAAATCGCCATACTGGATCCCGTCGTGATCGCGGCTGGAAACACACTTCGGCAGCTGGTTCTCCTTCAGCTTTCCGACGCAGATATCACATCGCGAGAGCAAATACGGGATCGTTTCGGGATAGATCGTCCCGAAAGGACACGCCTGCGCGCAGGTCTTACAGCTGGTGCACCGCATCGAATACCGCCGCATGATGTTGTTCTCCTGCCGCTCCAACGCTTCGAACGGACACGATGCCGCGCACGGCGCGTCGTCGCACTTTCGGCAGACGAGCGCGAAATTCGCCAGTTCCCATACGGCCGCGATGCCGTTATTGCCGGGATGATAAAAATATTCGCATTTGATCGCGCTATCTTTATCCTCGGTACATTTTTCCAGGTCGATGAACAGCCGTTTCATATTAATCCCACACCTCAGGAAGCTCTTTTATCCTCGCGAACGTGAAGACCGGGCCGTCTTTACAAGCATAGACCGGGCCGATCCTGCAGTGGCCGCACTTCCCAATGCCGCACGACATGTTCTTTTCCATTGAGAGATAAATATTTTCTTCGGCAAAGCCCAGCTCGAGCAGTTTGAACGTGGCGAATTTCATCATGATCGGCGGCCCGCAGACAATACCTTTGGCGGTCTTTACATCCATGTCCAGGTTCTTCAGGATAGTCGTAACGAGTCCGACATGCCCGTTCCAGGAGCTGTCTCCCGAATCAACGGTCACTTCAACATCGACATGCTCCGCCGTCGCGCTCCATTTGTTCACTTCGTTCTTATAGACGATATCCCCCGGGGTTTTCGCGCCGTATTTCACCAGGATCTTCTTGTACTGATCCACGTCATTAAAGAGAGCGTATATCAAACTTCTGAGCGGCGCGAGACCGACACCGCCGCCGACAATACAGAGCTCTTTGCCTTTGAATAGATCGAGCGGATAGCCCTTTCCGTACGGGCCGCGTACGCCGACAATGCTCCCCTTCTTCATGCCGTGGAGAAGCCGCGTCACCCTGCCGACGTTCATGATCGTAAAGTCGAGCTTCCTTTTTCTATCGTAATTGGATGAGGGCGTGAACGGCGCTTCGCCGAAGCCCGGTACCGTTATATTCATGAACTGGCCGGTCCGGAAACCGACGTCCTCTTTCGGCTCGAGCACGAACGTCTTGATGTTCGGCGTCTCCTCCATTATATCGACGATCTCGGCTTCGATATATTGGTAAGGATTGCCTATCACCGGGCTTTTCTCTTTTACCGTACTGTTGCTCATCATATCCTTTTACACTGGCAACTGGTAACTATTTATGAGGTGGCTTACTCCACGTACCATTCACGAGCCCTTTGAGGATCTCGCGAATATCGATCTTGCCCGGGCACGCTTCTACGCAGCGCCCGCACCCCGTACACGCGTATGTATCCAACACTTCGGGGAAGAACCCGAACTTCTTATCGATCCTGTTTCTCAAACGCTCCCTGAGATGTTTTCTCGGATTCGCGTTCCCCGCGACACGGGCAAACGACTTATAGAGACAGGAATCCCAAACCCTGAGGCGTTCGACGCTTTTTTCATTCTTCTGATCAAAGAGGAGAAAGCAATGACAGGTCGGGCAGACGAGATTACAGGCGCCGCACTCGACGCATGTCGACGCCATTTCATCCCAGAAAGTATCGTTGCCGAACCCCTTCTTGACTGAATCATTCAGGGGTCCTTTCTTCTGGAAACCCCGTTCCTGTATGAAAGTATTTACCTTCTCAGTAGAATCGTTCCGGAGGTCATTCACCAAAGCGCGCTTTCCGTCATCTGATTCCGTAAAGAACGTCTTGTAATCGTCGACGATCTTCCGGCCGCGATCGGTCGCCGCTTCGACAAGGAATGAATCACTATCCCGGGTTGTCAGCGGGCTCAAATTGATGTCAAAACCCCGCTCAGGGTACGGTTTCCCGTCCAGCGCGATACAGAAGCATGTCTCTTTCGGTTCGGTACAATCGCTCGTGATAATGATCAACCGCTCTCTGCTGTCTATATAGAACGGGTCCTTAAAATCACCCTCTTTGAATACATAATCCTGGATCTTCAGGCTGGCAAGGTCGCACGCTTTCACACCGACAATGATATTCTCTCTCTTGGAAGCGGATTCCGGTGACGCGCCGATGACCTTCTCGCGCGCGTGATTGAGGAATGTTTTGAGCGGTTGGCTCTGACGTACACCGCCGATCTCGATCGACGCGGCACGCGCAAGATCGAACGCGTCGAAATAGAACGCGTCATTCGAACGGTACGGAACAAAAACGTCGTTATCTTTTGAAAGCCGCTCGAGAAGATCGATCAGGTTTTTCCTGGTAATGCTGTGCAGCATAATAATCTTTTTTTATTATCGGATTATAATACCAACCGGTACTGGATTGAATGGAAAAAGTTATCACTATTCTATTGAAAAAGGTAATTCGTGTCAAGCAATTTCGATAAATTGTCTCTGGGACTTTGGTCCCACCCTTTTCCCGGGATCCCGAAAGCTGAACAAACAGCTATAATTCCACTCTCATCGCGCGCGGCGGACAGGCTCTGACGCACAATTCGCACGCGATACATTTTGAATTGTCGAACAATACTTTCATCGTTCCTTTTTCGTTCGAGAGAGCGCCGGTCGGACAGACTGAAACGCACGCGCCGCAATGCGTGCAGCGGTCGTCGTCTCTGGAAACATCCTGGCTGAGCGGCTGGATCTTTACCCCCATATCGGTGAGGTATTTTATGCCGCCGGCGTACCCTTCCTTCTTCCCCGTGAGCTCAAGCACCATAAGGCCTTCTTCCTTCGGCGTGATCCTCGCCTGCAGAATATTGAAAACAAGGCCGAAATCCTTGACCAGTTTGTAGACGATCGGCTCATCCACCATCTCGCGCGGAAACGTCAGTACGATCCGTTTTGATACCATGGTATCCTCCGTGTAGTGTATTGTCTTTGCGAGGAGTCTCGCCACCAAAGGTGGCGAGCGACGAAGCAATCAGTCAGAATTACCGATGAAGCCCCTCTCTTCGTCCTTCGATAAACTCAGGACTTCGTTCGGGAGATTGCTTCGCCCGCCTTTGGCGGACTCGCAATGACATATAGATCAGGCATCAACAAATGCACTCCCTAGATTATACGATTTTGAAACCGCTGCCCCAGCTGGCCATTGTCTTCCCGGAAAAACAGAGCGCCGCCCGCACGCCAACGACCGTGCGCGCGAAACGTACCGCGCTCTCGGCGTCCGTCTCGGTCCGGACCATATTTCCCGCCGCGGTCGCGACGGCATCGGCCAGCGCCGCGTCATGCGCGATAACAACAACAGCGTCCGCTTTCCCAAAGCTCAGCGAGTGGCCGACCGTTCCGCTCGATGTACAAACGCCGAGGCCGTCTTCATCCGGATCGACCTCGAGCGCAACCGTACCGCTGAACGGTGAGTTCCCCGCGAAGAGCCCGAACGTCCGCGTTTTCCGCGTCCGCAAGAATATATCTCCCCCGTTCTCCACGATGATCTCCCGGCACGAAACCAGGAGGTCCCTGCCGACAAACTCCGCCATCGCTCCGGCAACAGCGGCCATAGGGCCGACACCCGCGCTCTTTGAGGCGCTGATCATCGCGCTGACGACCGGAGGAATGTTATCACCCTCTATTATAGGTAAGGGTGCGAGGGACGTTCGAAAAGCTTCGTTTCGTTCGATATGCTGTTCGATCTCCCTCCGGTGCCGAACAGCCGAATCCCGGGCAACCCCATCGAGCGGTTTGTCGCAGGCGATCATCAGATCGGTCTCGCCAACGGCTACCTCAAAGGTAATGAGGTCTTCGGACCGTACCCACCGCCGGTAGAAACGTTCATCATTCATTAACAGATCCTCGGCAGCTGCACTCCTGAAGGCATGTCCACGATCCTTCGCGATCCGATCGAAGTGTTTAAAAAGACTATGCCTGCCGGTTTTCTCTCGATCCTGCCGATGACCGCCGATCGCTTCCCCATCGTATGCCGTTTCAAGACCCGTACGACTTTCGCGGCCTCATTCCGGTCGACCACAAAGATGACCTTGCCTTCGTTCGCGAGATTGAGCGGGTCCAGCCCCAGAAGCTCTGACGCGGCCCGTACTCCCGGCCCGATCGGAAGCCTCGTTTCGTCAATGGAGATCCCAAAGGGCGCGCCCTTCACGATCTCGTTCAGCGTAGCCGCGAGCCCCCCGCGCGTCGGATCCCTCATAAAGCGGACCCCGCGCGACGCAGTGAGCACCTTCCGGATAAGCCCGTTGAGCGGCTGCGCGTCGCTGGCCACCTTCGAGTCAAGCCGCAGCCCTTCGCGTTTTGTCAGAATACTGATCGCATGCTCACCGATCGTCCCATTCACGATGATCGCGTCCCCCGGACGGATCTTTCGCGCCGAAAGGCCCCGGTCCGGCTCTATGATACCGATACCGCTGGTATTGATAAAGACCTTATCGCACTTTCCCTTCTCTACGACCTTCGTATCGCCGGTGACGATCCGCACCCCGGCCTTCTGAGAGGCGGCCCGCATCGAATTCACGATCTTCCCGAGAACGCCCCGGTCGAGCCCTTCTTCGATGATAATACCGCATGATATGTATAAAGGCCGCGCTCCGCAGACCGAGAGGTCGTTCACGGTACCGTACACCGCGAGACTGCCGATATCGCCCCCCGGGAAAAAGATCGGGTCAACAACGAATGAATCGGTCGTAAACGCGATCGTTGCGCCTTTGATCTTCAAAACGGCGGAATCGGCCTTGTTCCTGAGGATCGGGTTCGAAAAGCGGTCCAGGAAAAGCGAATCGATCAGATTATGCATCAACTTTCCGCCTGAGCCGTGACCCAATGTTATTTTATCCATCAAATTTCCTTTTCGTCATTACGAGGAGTCCTGGCCAAAGGCCGGGACGACGCGGCAATCACCCGCGCACTGCGACTGCGCTCCGCAAAAACTCCGCGAGGGTCTTTGATTAGTAATGCTGACTGAGAGTGCTTTGTCATCCCGCTTCGCGGGATTCCTCGCAATGACAGTCTTTCTTGCTCTGCTCTATGCGCTATGCACTTTTCGCTCTGCACTTTGCGCCATGCGCTATGCTCTATGCGATCAGATCATTCCTATGTATACTTATAATACGCGCTGCACGCGCCTTCGCTCGAGACCATACACGGCCCGACAGGCGCCTGGGGCGTACACCGCTTCCGGTAGAGCGCGCAATCGGGCGGTATCTTTATCCCCTTTAGTATCGCTCCGCAGATACATCCGGTCCTCTTTTTCGATATCTTCCTGGTGATCTTAAACCTTCTCTCCGCGTCAAAAGAAGCGTATTTGCTCCTGATCGAAAGCCCGCTTGCGTCTATCATTCCGATGCCGCGCCAATTCGACGGCGACTGCTCAAAAACCGCGTCTATTACTTTTTGAGCTTTCCGGTTGCCGGCGCGACGCACCACCCGATCGTATTGGATCTCGACCTTCGGTTTTTTCTGTTCCAGCAATGCCAATATCCCCTGCAGGATATCGAGCGGCTCAAACCCCGCTATCACGCAGTTCTTACCGAACTCATTCGCCAGGAAGAGATACGGCGACTGCCCGATAATGGCGCTGACATGCGCGGGAAGAATAAAGCCGTCGATCCTCGTATGCCGGTCCTCGGCCAATACCCGAAGCGCCCGGGGCATCGTCTTGTGTCCGCAGAGGACGGAGAAATTCTTTATCTTTCTCTTACGCGATTCAATAATCGCGCTGGCGACCGTCGGGGCGGTCGTTTCAAACCCGATCCCGAGAAAGACCACTTCCTTGCCGGGATTTCTGACCGCATAATCGAGAGCGTCCAGCGTCGAATACATAACGCGGACATCGCGGCCGGCCATCCGTTCTTGTTCGAGGCTCGATCCGGTTCCCGGCACCTTCAGCATATCGCCGAAGGTAGCCACGGTAACGCCCTCGATCGCCGCGATCTCGATCGCGGCGTCAATAAAATCGGTCGGCGTAACGCAGACCGGACACCCCGGCCCCGACGTGAGCTCGATCGACTCCGGGAGCATGCGCTTAATGCCGTACCGGTGGATCGACATGGTATGCGTACCGCATACTTCCATAATACGGTACAGCCCCCGGCCGCGCGCGGCTTCTTCTATGGCCCGGACGGCGTTCTTCGCGAGCTTCTCATCCCTGAATTCGTCGACATACTTCATCGCAGTCTTATTTCCCTCAGGGCCTGGAGCGTCTCGCGAGCGCGCTTTTCATCCAGCTTCCCTATAGCGAACCCCGCGTGAACGATCACGTAGTCCCCGATCGAAAGCCCCTTCATCAGCGCGATACTGATCGTACGGCGGACCCCTCCCGATTCAACCGTACCGCGGTCCCCTTCGAGCTTCGTGACTTTCATCGGAACAGCTAAGCACATTATATTTGATCCTTTGCTCTTTTCATACGTTACGAAACCGCCGCGGCGATCGCCAGCTGCCCCAACGGAAGGCCGTAATCGCTCGTCGACACACGGCTATGGGCGCGGACGTTCAGTTTTTCTCCGGTCAAAGCGTCTTTTGAAGCCGCAAGCAGATACGCGTTCAGGAACACCCCTCCGCTCAAAAACACGTTTGTTACGCGATGCGAACGGGCGAGGTCAACGCATACCGCCCGGATCACAGCCGCGACGGTATTGTGGAACTTTGTCGCGACGCGCGGCTTCGGCGCGTTCCGCGACAGATCGTTCACGACGCCGCGTATCACCGGAAGGGTATCGACGACGCAAACTCCGCCCTCTCTCCTGATCTGAAATTCATAGGAGCCTTCGATCATCGTATCGGTCAGCTTCTCAAGCTCGATCGGCGCCTCAGCTTCGTAGGTGATCTTCCTCATCGGCAGAACCATCGCCCCAACGGCGTCGAAGAGCCTGCCGGCGCTTGAGGTCATCGGTGAATTCAAGCCGGTGTCGAGCATATGTTCGACAGCGTCCCGCTCTCTTTTTTTGATCATTGTCCGGATAAGCTTTATATTGAGCTTACGATATTGCTTCCCAAAGGCCTCTCTGAGATACGAAACCGCCATCCGCCAGGGCTCCCGGATCGCGCTTTCCGATCCCGGCATACGCATATTCATCAAATAAGCGGCTCTTTTGAAAGTTTTTCCGTCATAGAGAAAGAATTCGCCGCCCCATACGTTACCATCACTCCCGTATCCCGTCCCGTCAAACGAGACGCAGATCGACTTTCCGGAAATGCCGTTATCAGCCATGCAGGCGGCGCAATGCGCCTGGTGGTGCTGGATCTTCAGAACCGACCGCCTCTTGGATCCTCCCGACCATTCTTCTCCGAACTTCGTAGACATATAGCCGGGATGCATATCTGAAACGGCAAGGGTGGGATCGATCCCCAGCGATCGCATATGTTTTCTGATAGACTCTCGATAGCGTAAGAAGTTATCGAGCTCGGCAAGATCGCCGAACTCCCCTACCAGAAACGCCTTAGAACCGCGCGCAAGCGCGTAGGCGCCCTTCAGATCGCCTCCAAGCGCCAGCATGGGCCGCTTTAATCGAAATGGGAGCTTTATCTCTTGTATCACAGTATGTCCTTTGGAGAGCCATTATTATAGCAAAAGGGTGGGCTTACTGCAAGAAATAGAATGTAGATGCCAGATGACAGATTTCAGATTTCAGAGAAAAGCGCATCAGGCTTGTCATTGGCCGATCCCGGAGGGCTCAGCACTCCTTCGGACATTTCGTCCTCAGTCGCGAGCGCGACAACCCTATTCGTCATTGCGAGCGAACAACGTGAGCGAAGCAATCTCGCTTTTAGGATATTCTGACTGAGATTGCTTTGTCGTCCGCCACCTTCGGTGGCGAAACTCCTCGCAATGACGAAACGAAGGACCGTCGTGATCTTTTTTCTGACATCTGTCATCTGATATCTGTAATCTAATCGGAATGTTACTTAGAAGAGAAACACTGCGGAGGCGACGACGGTCGAGAAATTGCCGTCCGGGCTGACGACGGTGGATTGGGTGACATTCGTGGCGCGGATGGTCTTGTCGCTGATTCGGTAGATCTCTTTGTTCTCGTCCCACGACTTGTCCTCATCGAACTCGATACCGAGCGTCGAGGCGAGCATGGCGACCGCGAGGTCTTCGGAATAATCGCCGGCGACCTTTTCATTCTGGCCGAACGCCCGGTGCTCGCTGAGATACCCGTAGGCGTGCGGGTCGGAAGGGATCGCGCAGCCGATGCTCGCGGCGATCAGCCGGTGCGATTCAGCCGAAGAGCACCGCGCCAGTACGGTGTAGGTGATCATTCCCGGATAAACCCCTTTCAGCCCCTCGTTGCGCGATATGATCTGGCACTCGGGAGGCAGGATGCTCGAAACATGCACAAGATTGCACTTCTCTATACCCGCGTCGCGCAGCGCAAGCTCAAAACTTCTCAGCTCTTCGCGGTGAGTGCCGACACCTTTGGTGAAAAAGACGCGCTTCGGGACGAATACGTTCCTGCGTGACGCCGGCAGCATCAGACGCTCCTATGGTCTTTATTTTTTACTCGAGTAAATGTACCCGAGAAATCTATATATAAGTTTTGCCGCTATGAAATCGGACGCGATGCTTCCCTTGATCGGACAGAGCTCGACGACATCAAAGCCGATGACCTTTTTGTACTTAACCAAACTCCGCAAAAACTCGAGCGTTTCGTACCAGCTGATACCGCCGGGTTCGGGCGTGCCGACCGCGGGCATGAACGACGGATCGAAGACATCGAGATCGATCGTAACGTAAACGTTCTCCTTGAGCGAGGTCAGGATCTCATCGCGCCAGAACATGCTCTCGGCGATCCGGTAGACATCGACATTTATTATTTTGTCTCCGCTGGCTGTGAGAAAATCCTTCTCTTCCTTGGCGAGGCTCCGCATACCGACCTGAACGATCGGAGCCATCTCGAACATTCTCCTGGCGACGCACCCGTGATTATACTTCGAGCCGTGATAGACGTCCTTCAGGTCATAGTGCGCGTCGAGGTGGAGCACCGAAAAGTTCTCGGTCGTCTCGGCGAACGCCTTCACCGCCCCGAGAGATACGGTGTGCTCACCGCCAAGCACAACCGGGAATTTTCCGGCCTTAAGATGTTCGGCGACGCTTACGTGGACCTGCTCGATCATATCCTCCGGCGGAAGATCCTCCACCTTGAGGCTCTCCGCTGTATGGATCCCGACCCTGAACGTCTCCTGATTGAGCTCCTCATCGAAGAGCTCCATGTTCATCGACGCGTCGATGATGGCCTGCGGGCCGCTCCCGGTCCCGGCCTTATAGGTCACCGTCTTTTCATACGGGACCGGAACAACAACGACCTTCGCTTTGTTATAGCCGGAATAGTTGTCTTCAAGCGCTCCGAAATTCCGTTTCAGCTGAGCGGGAACGGGCTTTCCTTCGACTTTTTCGGCCTGTTTTTCCGCGGGCTTCCGCTCGCCGGTCTGATCCGTAAGATTATTTTGACCGCTATTCATTTTTTTAGGTCCGCGGAGATCTCGCCGGTCATCCTCAGGATCGTTTCAGCCATCGACTCCTCCGACGTTCCGACCCCGCAGCTTGGCGTAACGATCGAGGAGAGGGTCTCGCGGTCGATCCCCTTCGAGGCAAGTTCATCAACGGCGTCGGCGATCTTCCTGACAAGTTTTCCCCTCTCGTCGACGGCCGCGTTCGGCGTCGGCACGATCCCCCACGCGATCGCTCCGCCGCGCTTCAGATAATTCTTAATGTCGCGGTGAAATATCGTAAATTGTTTAATAAAATTATACGCGTCAAAATTAATGATGTCAATGGATCGTGACAAAAGAAACGGCCAGTCGGTGTTGCCGCAGCAGTGAATGCCGCAGAGAACACCTTCAGCCTTGATCACGTCAATAAGTTCTTCGATCTTCTCTTTCGCGCTTTTCGCGTCTATGTTTATGTACCCCGACCCGATCGAAACAAGCTGCGGTTCATCGATGAATATAATGATATTCTCGGATATCTCGCGCAGCTTCTGTATCTGCCAAATCGTCTTCATGGCGAGCTGCTTAACGACGCACTCGAAGAGCTCGGTATCATAGATGATCGACCGCTTCTTTTTGTCGGTTATCGTCAGCGCGAAGCTCACCGGGCCGGTCACGTGCCCTTTGATGAAACGGGCGCCCGAGGCACTCTCTTTCGCGAGCTCAAGGAACGCATAGAGCCCCTCCGCCCGTTCGCGGGATATCGCGAAGCTATCGATGTCTTTCGCCAGGTACCGCTCGTAGAACGCCACAATATCATCGGCGGCGCGGTCCTCATCGACGTAAATGCGCTTCTTCTCCTCATCGACGACGATGCCGGGAAACCCCTCGGCGTACTGCGTATACATATTCTCGAGAAACGACCGTTTCGGGAGCTGCGGCCAGAACGGGATATCTTTGAATATATCCAGTATTATCCTGCAGGCATGGATCGGGTCCTTGAACGGCACGCTGCCGATACCGGTGGCTTCATAATTGAACTTCATTGTTTTTCCTTTATGTTCTGATAAGTTATCAGTTATCAGATGGCAGTTGTCAGTGAAACCAGAATGTCATTGCGAGCGAAGCGAAGCAATCTCCCGAGCGTAGTCCTGAGCTTGCCGAAGGACGAAGCGAGGGTCTTTTGTTGGTAATTCTGACAGAGATTGCGCAGCCTGTTGCGAGAAGCGAAGCGACGAAGCAATCTCGACGCTCCTCGCAAAGACAGAATACCGGGCCATTTCTTTTCTTGCAACTGGCAAACTGGTAACTGGAAACTGGCCCTCTAAACAATCTTCATCCCCCGCAGCCTTTTGATCCGCTCCTCTATCGGCGGATGCGTCGAAAAGAGGTTCGAGATAAAATCATTCTTGAGCGGATTCACGATAAAAAGATGCGCCGTCTGCGGAGCGGCCTCAAGCCGCCGGTATCCTCGCGCTCCCTGCATCTTCTTCAGCGCCTCGGCGAGGCCTGTGGAATTCATCGCGAAACGCGCGCCCGCCGCGTCAGCGGCATATTCCCGGGAGCGCGATATCGCCAGCTGGATGAGAAGCGCGGCTATCGGAGCGATGATGGAAACGGCGAGAAGCCCGAAGACGTTACCGCCGCGGTTGCGGTCCCTTCCGTATCCGCCGAATATCGCCGACCAACGAGCCATATTCGCGAGCATCATTACGGCCCCGGCGATCACCGCGGTCATCGTCATGATGAGCATATCTCTGTTCTTTACGTGCGCGAGCTCATGGGCGAGCACACCCTTCAGCTGGCCGTGATCGAGAAGATCCGTCAACCCTTTCGTCACGCAGACACAGGCGTTCTGCGGATTCCGGCCGGTCGCGAACGCGTTCGGCGCCTCCTGCGGTATCATATATACCTTCGGCATCGGAAGCCTTGCCTGTACCGCGAGCCCTTCGAGTATCTGGTACACCTGGGGCGCTTCACTTCTCGCGAGCGGCGCCGCCCGGTACATCGCGAGGACGATCTTATCACTGAACCAGTAACTGCCGACATTAAAAACGAGCGCGAAGATGAACGCGTAGATCACGCCGGTTCGTCCGCCGATCGCCTGGCCGACAACGAGAAAAAGGAACGTGAGCGCTATGAGCAAAATTCCGGTCTTTAGGTAATTCATGGTAATGCCCTCCTGTTAAGTAAGTATCATTATATCATATATTTGTAAAGTCACAAGTCACAAGTTGTCGTTGACGAGATGTCAGTCTCCAGTTGCAAGAAAAAGAAATTGCCCGATATGCCCTCTCTTTGCGCTCTGCTT
>JBDRSA010000092.1:0-22934 GCA_043825275.1 Candidatus Omnitrophota bacterium | reverse complement strand
CATTTTCCGTATACCGACGAGTAAAGTGTATGAAATTCAAGGAGGAATTCTTGCCGTAATCTTTTACGGTGAGCCGAAAAGGCCCCGATACCCCCTTTGGGGGGGGATTGATGAAATTACTTCTGAAGCTGATCTGTTACTGTAACTTTAGGAGTGGAGAAAAATGTGGCTTGTGTCTTGTGACCGCTTTTAAGCGAGAAATACCCGGAAGATAATTTGGAGGATAAGGTTCGTATAGATCGCGGCGATGAGATCATCCCCCATGATCCCCCATGAGCCGCCCTGTTTTTCGATGGCCCGGCAAGGCGGCGGTTTCATAATATCAAGGACCCTAAAGATGAGAAATCCCGCCGCGACCAGCAAGATACTGTATGGCAGAAGAAAGAGGCAGGTGAGCATCCCGGACGCTTCGTCAATCACGACGTTTCCCGGATCATTTGCTCCGGATTCTTTCTCCGCCCTGCCGGAGAAGATCATTCCCAGAGCGAAGAGAAGAGCGATCGCGGCACCGTAGACTGCCGTATTATTCTTAACAACGAAATAGACCGCTACTCCCCCGAGCGATCCGAACGTTCCCGGCGCGATCGGGATCTTCCCGAGTCCGAAACAGCTCGTTACAAGCCGGGTCACGTTTTTCATTTTTTGCGCGGGCGATCGGTACGATACAGATCGCGGTTCCTGATCAGGTATGAAGTTCCGCTTATGATCGTCAGAACCACCGTGATAAGCATCATCGCGAATATCGTATTCCTGTACAGTATTTCCGCGTGCGGGTTCCAATACTTAAATACTTTTACGCCCGCTTCTTTCACCACCAGAAACGACAGAACACACACGATAGCCGCTACTTGAGATACCATCTTGTGTTTTCCGCCGATCTCAGCGGCAAGCACCCGCTTCTTGCTCAGCGCAAGGAGCCGCAATCCGGTGATCAGAAGCTCGCGGAATACGATAATAACGGCCGTCCACGCCGGGATGAGCCCCATCTCGACAAAGCCGAGGATCGCCGAAAGCGTCAGAACTTTGTCGGCGACCGGATCCATCAGCTTCCCGAAATCGGTCAGCATGTTATTCTTTTTCGCGAGATACCCGTCAAGAAGGTCCGTTCCGGACGCCAGCAGAAATGTCGCCAGGGCCAGCACCTTAAAGATGACGCCGCGCGAAAAAAGGAAGAAGAGAAAAAGGAACGAGAGGAATATCCTTGAGACCGTCAGCTTGTTCGGAAGGTTCATGGCAGCGCCTCGCCGACAAGGTCGTACTCGAAGGTGTCGGTGATCCTCGCGCGGCAAAATTCTCCGAGCCGCGCGTTCTTTCCGGATACGTACACGCCGCCATCGACCTCCGGAGCGTCCCACTCGGTCCTGCCGAAAAAACGTCCGCCCTCTTTTTCATCGATCAGAACGGTCAGTTCCTTTCCGATAAGGCCCTTATTCTTCTCTTCTGAGATCACCTGCTGCGTCCGCATCACCTCATCGAACCGCCGCTTCTTTTCCTCTTCGGGGATCTGGCCTTCAAGGCCGTGGGCCTTCGTCCCTTCTTCCCTTGAATACATAAAAGCGCCCAGCCGCTCGAACCGTATTTCTCTCATAAAGCGAAGAAGCTCGGAAAACTCTTTTTCCGTTTCACCGGGAAACCCGACTATGATCGAGGTCCGGATGGCAGCCCGCGGGATCTTCGTCCTGATCTTTTGGATGAGCCCAACGATCTCGGCTTTGGAGACACGACGATTCATTTCTTTAAGGATTCTATCGCTGCAATGCTGGATGGGGAGATCGAGATAGTTGCATATTTTCTTTTCGCGCGCGATACATTCTATAAGCTCATCGGTATAGTGCGCGGGATGCGTGTAAAGCAGCCGTATCCAGCCGACACTGACGTTTTCCCCGCAGATCTTTCCCAGAAGCGCGGACAGCATCGGCCTTCTGTACCGTTCGGCTCCAAACAGCGTGATATCCTGGCCGATAATATTTATTTCCCGCAGTTGAGGCGTTGTGATCTGCCGGGCCTCTCTCAGAACGCTCTCGACGGTCCGCGACCTGAGCGGACCGCGCAGGGAAGGTATGACACAATAGCTGCATTTATTGTCGCATCCTTCGGAGATCTTTATATAGACAAAATGTTTCTGTGTGATCACCTCGCGGGGAGTCGTCCCATCATAGAGATACCGCGGCACTTTCGACACTTCGATGGTAGGATGTGTACCGGCAAGGCCCCGTATGATCCCGGGAATCTTCACAAAATCGCTCGTACCGACAAATGCGTCTACCTCAGGGAGGTCGTTCGCTATTTCATCTGCGTACCGCTGCGCGAGACAGCCCGCGACGACCAGAGTCTTCACCTTTCCCTCTTTTTTCAGCTGCGACGCCTGAAGAATAACGTCGATCGATTCCTCTTTCGCATCCTTGATAAAACCGCAGGTATTCACGATCGCGACATCGACGCCGAGCTCGATGTCTGATATCTTGAACCCGTTCTTCCTGAGCAGCCCGAGGAGCACTTCGGAATCAACAAGGTTGCGCGGGCATCCGAGGCTTACGATACCGATGGTAGTCATTGTTGTGTGGATTGAGCGGTTATTTTGTTATTTTGACGCCGTCGCGCGTGATCTCAAGGCTCTTGATCTCGCCTTTTCCGGGTGATCCGAGATAATCGGCGTTCAGGGTTAATTCGATGGATGAGGCTTCTTTTACCCAGAGCGTTATCTTCTTTTCCGCGATAACGGTCTCACGCGTTCCCGCGCGCAGAACATTGGTAAAGAGGATCTCCCCGTCCCTGGCGGCCATCAACAACACAGGCTGATTGACGTCGATCGCCAGCCGGAGCGATTCGTTCTTCGGGATGGATACTGGAATGAAATTGTCCGAACGGTTTATTTTTGGCGCGGACGTTCTTGCGCGAGGCGGACGTTTTTCCGGTTTGCTTTCGGCAGGCTTGCCGCCTGAAGGCGCGGAACGTTTCACGGAGGCGATCCGCCTCCCGATCGCTGAGATCCCTTTGACGACCGCGAAAAGCAGCCCGACAGCCAATGCGGCCGCGACGATCGCGGCCGCGACGCGGGGAAGATATGTTTTAAGCGCCTGGTCAACATCGTTCAGTTTGTCGACCCTTTTTATCTCGATATTCTGGTGCGTCGCAGGCGTCTGATAGTTCGTGAACTCTCCGAGCGCGTCATCCGCGTTCATGCCGAGATACAGGCAGTATTTTTTCAGATAGCTTTTCAGGTAGAGCTTCCCCAGTTTGTCGTCGCCCGACCCTTCTTCGAGGATCTCGATCACGTTGTGATGAAAATGGGTTTCTTTCTGTACCTGCTCGATCGAGAGCCCTTTCTCTTCCCGCGCTTCGCGGAACTTTGCGCCGATCGTTTTCAGTATGCCCTTTATTCCTGTCGAGGTCGATATGCCGCTCATCCTTTTATCCCTCAGCCTCCTCAGGCTCCGCTGTCTGATACGCCGAGACGTCTACCAATATCTCTCTCGGCTTCGACCCCTGATACGGCCCGACAACGCCTTCCTGCTCCATCATGTCGATCAACCGCGCGGCTCTCGTATACCCGACGCCGAGCCGGCGCTGTACCATTGAGACCGACGCTTGCCGCGATTCGAGCACCACGCGGACCGCTTCCTCGTATACTTCATCTTTATCGAATTTCCTGAACGATGATGTCTTCTTCTTGAACTCCTCTACGATCTCGGGGTGGTACTGCGGCCCGCACTGACTTCTGATGAATGCCGTTAACCGCTCGATCTCTTCGTCGGAAACGAGGCTTCCCTGCGCCCGGACCGGCTTGGCCTGTCCCGGTTCAATGAACAGCATATCACCCCGGCCGAGCAATTTATCGGCTCCGTTCATATCAAGGACCGTTCGTGAATCGACCTTCGATGCCACCTTAAACGAGATCCTCGCGGGGAAATTCGCTTTTATAACACCGGTTATAACATCGACCGACGGCCGCTGCGTCGCCAGAATAATGTGAATGCCGACCGCCCGGGAAAGCTGCGCGAGCCTCGTTATCGCGCCCTCGACCTCATTCTGCGCGACCATCATCAGGTCCGCGAGCTCATCGATAACAACAACGATGTACGGGATCTTTTTACCGGCGCCTTTTCCGAACTTTTGATTGTAGAGAGTTATGTTCCGTACCCCCACCCGGGCGAACAGCTCATACCGCGACTCCATCTCCCGAACCACCCAATCAAGAACGAATGATACTTTTTTCGCGTCGGTCACCACCGGCGCCAGGAGGTGCGGCAGGTCATTGTACGCGGCCAATTCGACCCGTTTCGGGTCGATCATGATAAATTTAAGATCATCGGGACGGGCATTATAAAGAAAACTGGCAATAAGACTGTTGACGCAGACGGTCTTCCCCGATCCGGTCGCGCCGGCGATCAAAAGATGCGGCATGCTCGCCAGGTCGGCGACCACGGAGCTGCCCGCGATGTCTTTCCCAAGCGCCATCTTCAGGCAGGAATCTTCGTCGGCGTATTCTTTTGACTTCAGTATATCCCTCAGGTACACAATGGCGCTCTTCGAATTCGGCACCTCGATGCCGATCGTCCCTTTCCCCGGAATGGGAGCCACGATCCTGACCGACTGCGCCTTCATAACGAGCGCTATATTATCTCCCAGTGACGTAACCTTGTGGAGTTTTACACCGCTGGCGAGCTCAAGCTCATAGCGGGTAATGACCGGACCACGGTCAAAACCGACGACCTTTGCCTCAACACCGAAATCGGCGAGGGTTTCTTCAAGTATGCTTGAATTTGTCTCAAAGTCCTCCTGGATCTTCCGATCATGCGTCGGCGGCGGTGATGCCAGAATATCCAGGCCCGGCAAGCGGTAATCCTTCGGGATCGGCGCGGGCTCCGCAAGGGCCGCTCCCTCTTTCTCCGGATCCGGCGCAGTTCCTTTATAACGGACAACAGGTTCTTTTTTTACCGGAAGGACGACAGCCTGGGGCTGCTTTTGGGGCGACGGCAACACGGACTTTTCGGGAACAGTTCCTGCCTGCGGTTTTTTGAACAAGGACGCGCTCGCATTACCCCGCAGCCCCCTTTTGATCATCCGCCTCCGGGCAAACTGTTCCTTAAGTTTTCCATACGCTGCCGTCAGTAATCGCAGGCAGTTCGACAAGAACGGCAAAAGCAGGAATTCGGTCGCGAGAAGAACGGAAAGTATGAACAATACTCCGATGATTATGACGGTCCCGGTGGTCCCGAAGTACTTGAGAAAGAATTCCAAAGAGACAAGCCCGACGATCCCGCCGAACCTGAATCGCGCCGCGGCGTCGTTCACCGCCAGAAGACTTGAGAGCGTGCTTGACGCGAAGATAATGCACGCGGTCCCCGTGATCTTAAGATACGTTTTTTGCGGCGCAAGACCCCAGAACCTCGCGAGCATCCAGGTAAAAATAAGAGCGGGAATAGCGTATGAGCTGTGTCCCATGACGAAAACGAGCGCAAATCCGATATACGCGCCGACAACACCGGCAAAATTTCTTATAGGACTGTTTGGCTGTGATGTGAAGAATGAGAGGTCATTAAAATCGAACGATAGGAGGCTTACCAGTATCAGGATACCGGCCGCCAGGAGGACTAAAACGTATATTTCGTTCTTTTTGCTAAGTTCCATTTTCCCGTCTACAGCAGTACGAGAACCGTTGTCCCCGCGAGAACGCAGTATATCGCGAATAAATACAGTTTATTTTTCTCGATCACTCCCGAAAGTATCTTGAGCGACACCAGGCCGACGATCATCGCGGCAAAACCGCCCAGAGCGTATACAGCTGATTCACCGCCGGAAAACCGACTCTCGATCCCGCGCATTTTAAGAACTATCGCTCCGAATATCGCCGGTACCGAAAGGAGGAATGAGAATGAGAACGCTTCTCTCTTTTTTAAGCCGGCAATCAGTCCCGCTCCGATCGTCGAGCCGCTTCGCGAGATCCCCGGAATGACCGCGACACACTGCGCCGCTCCCACACACAGGGCCCGCCACCATGTCAGCGGTTCCCCGCGTGACCCTTTATCGCCCCGGCACCTCGATCGCACCGACAATTCAGCGGCAGCCAGCCAGGCGCCCGTAACTATCAGCATCGCGCCAACCGCCTTCGAAGCGGCAAAGAGCCCCTCGATCGCGTCTTTGAAGAAGTACCCGACAACGGCGACCGGGATGCTTCCAAGAATGACAAAAATACCTTTTTTTCTTTCGGCGGTCAGTATCTGCAGCAGATCTCCGCGGAAAAAAATGAGTACGCTCATAAGCGTCCCGCCGTGAAGAACAATATCGAACGCGACGAGCGGCTCGCGAACGCCGAATAAACGATGGAGCACGACCAGATGTCCTGAGCTTGAAATCGGGAAAAACTCCGTGATCCCTTGGATAATGCCGGCAATGACCGCGTGCGCCGGAGTCATGTACCCGTATGCCCGAATCCGCCGGACGAGCGAACCGTTTCCTCAAGCTCAGAGGCGACCCGAATTTCGCCCCGCACGACTTCCTGGATCACCATCTGGGCGATCCTGCTGCCGCGCGTGATAACGTACGGTTCCTTGCCGAGGTTTATAAGGATAACGCTTACGATCCCCCGGTAATCGCTGTCGATCGTTCCGGGAGCGTTGACAAGGCTTATGCCGTGCTTCAGGGCGATCCCGCTGCGCGGCCGTATCTGCGCCTCATACCCGTCCGGTATGCTCAACGAAAAACCGCACGAAACAAGACGGATCGCTCCGGGGCCCAGAACAACGTCTTCGGTCACATCGGCGCACAGGTCCATACCGCTCGATCCGGCCGTCGCGTATGCGGGAAGCGGAAGGTCTTCACACCCTTCCTTCACTTTTATCGTAAGCTTTACCGCTGTCTTTTCGAGTATCATCCGTTTGATTTTTCAGCCTGTTTTTTTGACAGGTTGATCCTGCCCTGGTCGTCGATCTTGATGACTTTGACCGACACCTCGTCACCGACCTTAACGACCTCTTCCACGGTCTTCACGTACTTGTCGGAAAGCTCGGAAACATGGATGAGCCCCTCTTTCCCGGGAAGTATTTCACAGAACGCGCCGAAGTTCATCAGCCGTTTTATCTTTCCGCGGTAGATCCTTCCGATCTCCGGATCCTCGGTCAGGCCCTTGATGATATCGATCGCCTTCTCAAGGGCTTCCATATCCGCCGAAGCGACCTGGACCGAACCGTCGTCTTCTATATCGATCCTGGCTCCGGTATCGGCTATGATCTTCCTGATGATCTTCCCGCCGGTGCCGATAACGTCTTTGATCTTTTCCGGGTTGATCTTGAGATACCGGATGCGCGGCGCGTATTCCGAGATCTCTTCCTTCGGCGCCGAGATCGTCGCTATCATCGTTGTGAGGATCGAAAGCCGCGCCTTCTTTGCCATCTGTAACGCCTGGCTTAATATATCATAGCTTACGCCGCTGGTCTTCAGATCCATCTGGAGCGCGGTTATCCCCCGGTCCGTACCGGCTACCTTAAGATCCATATCGCCGTAATGATCTTCCGCTCCCGCGATATCGGTCATTACGATCGCCTGATCGCCTTCTTGTATCAATCCCATCGCGATGCCGCTGACCTGACGCTCTAAAGGGACGCCGGCGTCCATCAACGACAACGACCCGGCGCATACGGCCGCCATGCTGCTCGATCCGTTCGATTCAAGAATGTCGGATACGATCCTTATCGTATAGGGAAATTTCTCTTTCGGCGGCAGGATCGGTTCCAGAGCCCGGTGCGCGAGCGCGCCGTGGCCGATCTCTCTTCTTCCGGGGCCGCGGATAGGCCTGCATTCACCGACGCTGAACGGCGGAAAGTTGTAGTGGAGCATAAAACTTCTCGTTGTCTCTCCTTCGAGCGCGTCGATCCTTTGTTCATCCTGGCTCGTTCCGAGGGTTGTCGTCGAAAGGCTCTGCGTCTGTCCCCGCGTGAAGACTCCCGACCCGTGCGCTCTCGGGAGAAGGCCGACTTCGCAGCTTATCGCGCGCACTTCGTCAAACGCTCTCCCGTCGTAACGCTTCTTCTCTTGAACGATAAACCGCCTGACTTCCTTCCTTGAGATCTCCTCAAGCGCGGACATAATGTCCTTTTCGGTGATCTTAGATCCTTCGGTCACGAATTTTTCGATCAATTCATTCTTCAGCGCGTCCATCCCGTCAGAGCGTTCTTCCTTGCTGTCCAGCTTGTTGATGGCGACGATCTTCGGGAGGGCGAGCCCTTCCACCTCCTTCACGAACGCGGGGTCTACCGTTTGCAATTCGATCGTCCGCTTCTTCTTGCCGCACTCTTTCACCATCTTCTCCTGCAGGTCGATAAGGGCCTGCAGTTCATGGTGGCCAAACTTGATCGCCTCAATGATAACGTTTTCGGGCAGCTCTTTCGAGCCCGCCTCGACCATCATGACAGCCTCCCGGCTGCCGGAAACAACGAGGTCCAGGTCGCTCAGCTCGAGCTCTTGGAACGTCGGATTCACAACAAACTTATTCTCGACCCTCCCCACCCTGACGGTGCCAAGCGGGCCGTCGAACGGGATATCCGAGATCGACAGTGCCGCGGACGCTCCGATCATAGCGAGTATATCAGAGTCGTTCTGCCCGTCGCTTGAGAGCACGAAGGCGGTGATCTGCAGCTCGTTCTTGAACCCTTTGGGGAAGAGAGACCGGATCGGCCGGTCAATGCAGCGCGCCGTAAGGATCGCTTTTTCCGAGGGCCGGCCTTCGCGCTTAAAAAAACCGCCGGGGATCTTTCCCGCGGCATATGTCTTTTCCTGGTATTCAACCGTCAGTGGGAAGAAATCGAGACCTACTTTCTGATTTTTTGAGCAGACAACCGCAACAAGCACGATGGTCCCTCCGGCCTGGATCGTAACGGCGCCATCAGCCTGTCTGGCGAGCTTTCCGGTCTCGATAATAATATTTTCCTGCCCCAACGGTGTTTCAAATTTTCCCATTTTTATACCTTCCTTTTTTAGATGCATTCACAAAACGCGTTTATTCGCGAAAAGAACGGCGCTTCAGCCGAAGCGCTTACCCATGAACCAGTCCCGTAATGGCGGGACGGTTCAGCCGCTGAACCAGACCAGAGGTCACTTTCTCAGGCTGAGACGCTTGATGATGTCAAGATACAAGTCATGTTCGGTCCGCTTCAGATAGTCCAGGAGTCTCCTCCGGATACTGACCATACGCAATAACCCCCTTCTCGAATGATGATCTTTCTTGTGAGCCTTAAAATGCTCCGAAAGGGTGTTGATCCGTTCAGTCAGAAGGGCGACCTGGACCTCGGCAGAGCCGGTGTCTTTTTCATGTTTCTGATAGTCGTTAATAAGCTTTGTTTTTCTCTCTTTTACCAGTACCACGGTAGTCCTTCCTTTCTTTTCAACTTTTTACCCGTGTTTCATACCGCATGACGGAGCAGCACAGGCCTTCGCTCCACGGCTGGATCCCTAAACAAAGATACCCCTGCCAAAAGGCCGTGAAGCTTTCCGTTAGATTACTTTTGTTGATATTACCATAGATCACTTTATTTGTAAACAGGAAAACGGATGGCGTACAGGAGGAAAAACACGGAGGATCACTCAAAAAACCGTGAAGTGGCACGCTCCCAAATACCCTGGGTCTTTAAAATTAAGTCCGTTATCTCACGCACAGCGCCCCTGCCCCCCTTTTTGCCTGTTATGTAGTGGGCGCGCTCCCTGACCTCTTCGACCGCGTTCGAAACAGCCACGGAAAACCCGACTTGAACGATCACGGGAAGGTCGATAAGATCATCGCCGACAAAACAGACCTCCTCCGCGGAGAGGCGGAACTTTCTCAAGATCTTATTGAACGGGCCTGATTTATCCGGGAATCCGGCGTAAACCCTCTTTATCCCCAGATCCTTGCACCGTGCCCGCACGATACGTGATTTTCGCGCGGTAACGACCGCGGTTTGGATCCCCGCGCGCCTGAGGAGCGCGATCCCCAGCCCGTCATGAACATCGAAAAATTTCACTTCTTCGCCGTACGGACCGTAGACGATCCTGCCGTCCGTCATAACGCCGTCAATATCGAGTACTAAAAGCTTTATCTTTTTTATCCGCTCTGTCAGAACTGTATCCACAACGCTCCTCTAGTGTTCTGGGGGACGTTCCCTAAGGGGACACCCCTCGAAGGGATGTCCCCTTAGGGAACGTCCCCGTAATCTCAATGTTCTTACACCAGTCCCGCCTTCAGAATATCCTGTACATCAAGAAGCCCGACCGGCCTTCCCCGGCTATCCACGACCGGCAGCTCATCGATCTTTTTCGATCGTATGATCTGAAGCGCTTCGGCCGCAAGTTTTTCCCTGTCGACAACAAGGGGCCGCTTGGTCATAACATCTTTTACTTTTCTCTTAAGCAGATCGGCGTCTTCTTCGAGATGCCTTCTGAGATCCCCGTCGGTGAAGAGGCCGGTGACTCTTCTCTTCGAATCCACGACAACAGCGCTTCCGGCCCGCGCTTTCGTTATCGCTATCAATACGTCCTTGACGGGCGTATTCTCCCGTACGATCGGATTGTCTCGTCCGGATCGCATGATATCCCCGACTTTCAAGATGAGCCGCTTCCCGAGGATCCCTCCCGGATGGTACAACGCGAAATCCATCCGTTTAAACCCTTTTTTCTCGAGGAGCGTTATGCTGAGCGCGTCGCCGAGCGACAGCATGACCGTTGTTGACGTCGTAGGCGCCAGGCCCAAAGGGCACGCCTCTTTTCGCACTGACGCATCCAGGACAAAATCGCTATTCTTCGCGAGCGTCGATCCGGTGTTTCCTACCATAGCGACGAGCATCGCGCCGATCTTCTTTATTATCGGGATAAGCCGCACTACTTCTTCGGTTTCTCCGCTGTTCGACAACGCAATAATACAGTCCTCTTTCGTGACCCGGCCCAGATCGCCGTGCAGAGCTTCAGCCGGGTGCAGGTAGAGCGACGGGGTCCCGGTTGATGAGAGGGTAGCGGATATCTTTTGGGCGATAAAACCGGGTTTTCCCATCCCGGTAACGATCACGCGCCCCTTGATCCGGTAGATCGCGTCAACCGCCCGCTCAAACCTTCCGTCGATCCTCTCTATGAGCGCCGAGATCGCGTCTCGCTCTATTCTGAGGACCCGTTTTGCAGTCTTTGTGCTCATCGTTATCCTTGATTCGTATCTCGTTGTTCGTATCTCGTATCTAGCGATCCGAATTAACGATCGAATATTTTATTCCGACTATAGTCACGAGATACCAGATACGAGATACTAGATACGATAACAATCTATCCCTTAACGATCTTATCGATCTCAATCACTTTCTTGAGCAACTTCTCAAGCCCGTCAATACTCAACATATTCGGCCCGTCGCACAAAGCGCCCGAAGGCTTCTCGTGGACCTCCATGAACAGCCCGTCGATGCCGCATGCCGCGGCGGCTCTCGAAAGATGGCCGATAAATTCCCGCGACCCGCCCGACCGGTCTCCTTTTCCCGCCGGCATCTGTACCGAGTGGGTCGCGTCGTATACAACGGGATATCCGAAACCCCGTAAGATCGGCAAAGACCTGAAGTCGCTCACCAGGTTGTTATAACCGAAACTTGCTCCCCGTTCTGTTACCATGACTCTCCCGTTCCCCGCGGACACCGCTTTTTCGATCGCGTGCCGCATCTCCCCGGGGGACATGAACTGCCCTTTTTTAATATTAACGACCCGGCCGGACCGCGCCACCGCGGCGATCAGGTCTGTCTGCCGGGAAAGAAACGCGGGGATCTGTATAACATCGAGAACTCTCTTTGCCTGCGGGATATCGACAGCGGAGTGCACATCGCTCAAGATCGGAACGTTAAACTTCTCCTTGACTCTCTTCAGGATCTTGAGCCCCCGCGATAGCCCCGGGCCCCTGAACGAACGTATCGAGGTCCTGTTCGCCTTGTCGTAACTTGACTTATAAATATAGGGTATCCCGAGATCCGCGGTGAGTTCGATAAGGATCTTTGCGTGACGGAGAGCGCTCGATTCGGACTCTATAACACATGGCCCGGCGATCAGAACGAACGGATCGTTCCCGCCGATCATCACCTTTCCGATCTTTATTCTTTTTGTTCTCTTCATTTGTCTTTAGGGTTCTGGCTCATCTTCGATAACCGACTACTTCTTAAGCATCTCCCGTACCTTCTCAAGATCTTCGATCGTATCGATCCCGACGGTATCGAATTTTGTTTCGACCGTCTTGATCTTATATCCGTATTCCAACACGCGAAGCTGTTCCAGTTTTTCCGCTTTTTCAAGAGCTGAGTGAGGCAATTTTCTGAAGGTAAAGAGAAAATCCTTCGTATAGGCATACAGCCCGATATGCTTATAATAAACAGGCCTTGTTCCGTCGCCAAGGCCGTCGGCCCGCTCATACGGGATGACGCTCCTTGAAAAATAGATCGCGTATTCGTTCTTGTCGATGACCACCTTGACCACGTTCGGATTCGCGATCTCCCGCGCGTCATCGATCTTCTTTATGACCGTCGCCATCTGGGCCTGCTTTTCGCTCTCAAGCGCCATCACAAGATTATCGATCGTGATAGGCCGGATAAGCGGTTCATCGCCCTGAATATTAACGACAATATCGACGTCAAGCGGATTGACGGCTTCGGCGAGTCGATCGGTCCCTGACGGCTGATCCGACGAAGTAAAAACAACTTTCCCACCGAACTCTTTGACCGCCTTGATCGTCTTCTCATTATCCGCGGCTATGATAAGGTCGTCCAGCGTCTTGGCTTTTTTTGCCCGCTCCCAAACATGCTGTATGACCGGTTTCCCGCAGAGGTCAGCCAGCACCTTTCCTTCAAATCTTGTCGAAGCCCAACGTGCGGGAATTATCCCTATCGCTTTCATCAGCATATCCTGTTCAGTAGTTCTTCCGGCGACACAACCGCCGTCCCCAGCTTTCCTACAACGATCCCGGCGGCGCAGTTCGCTATCCGAGCGGCCGCCACCGGACGCGCGCCCGAAACGTACGCGAGCGTAAACACCGCGATAACGGTATCGCCCGCTCCGGAAACGTCGTACACTTCCTGCGCCATGGTAGGGATCTTCCGGGGTTTTAGCCCTCGCTGAAAAAGGCACATGCCTTTCTCTCCCAGCGTCACGAGGACCATTTTACAATGGAGCGCGCTCAGTAATCTCTTACCCGCCTTCATCAGCTTCGCGTCGTCCGCGATATTGAACCCGGCCAGCTTTGATGCTTCATGCTGGTTCGGCGTTATCAGACTCGCTCCCCGATAATCATAAAAGTGCTCTTCCTTCGGATCGACAGCGATCATCGTGCGGCTCGCCTTCGCCAGAGGAATGACCTTGGAAAGAAGCCCGGGGGTAACCACGCCCTTTCCGTAGTCTTCCAAGATCACCGCGTCAACCTGATCGATCACACGCTTCACGTTATCGACAAGCTTCGCGGTAACTGTTCCGCTCAGCGGATCGAGGTTCTCTTTGTCGATCCGTACGACTTGTTGGTTCTGCGCGACGACTCTCGTTTTGAGCGTCGTCGGACGGCCCCGTTCGACGATCATACCGCCGGTCTCGATCCCGGAGCGCTCGAGCTCTTTTTTGAGAGTGTCTCCCGCTTCGTCGTTTCCGACCGTTCCGATAATATACGCCTTCGCGCCAAGCGAGCTGATATTATTGGCGACATTACACGCGCCTCCCGGCATAAAGCTTTCTCTTTTTGCCCAAACGACCGGAACGGGCGCTTCGGGAGAGATCCTCGAGACATTGCCCCATATAAACTCGTCGAGGATAAGGTCGCCGACCACCAGGATCTTTTTATTTTTAAAATTTGAGAGCGTCTTTTTGAATCCGGCACGTTCCCCGATCTTCATAGCTGCTCCACGACCGCTGAATAAAGGAGCGGGATCATGATCTCGTGGTGGCCGATGATATTATAACCGGACCCGCCGCATGAGGTCGGCCTTGAAAGTACATTCTGATAGGGCCTATAATGTGAGATCATATCGAAATTGGCGGTTGTAAAACGCTGTACGATATTTCCCAGGTTCCGCGCTACCGTCACCGCCTTTAAAAAGACTTCCGGCAATATCACGGCGGAACCGAAATTGATCGCGACGCCGCCTTCCAACCGGGAAACGCTGTAAATGAAGTTCCTGAAATCAAGGAGTGATCCTTCGCCGATCGCCTCGCCGTTACAAGTCGGATGCTGGTGGATGATATCGGTTCCGATCGCGACATGCGAGGTTACCGGGATATCCAGCGCATAGCCGGACCGAAGAATGCTCAAGCGTCTATACGGAAGTTTTGTGCGCTCGATCTTTTCACCGACGGCTGTACCGATCCCCTGCCCTTTCTTTAATCCGGCATTGATCGCCCCGTTGATAAAATGAGCGGTCTCTTCGACCATACCGAACGACCCGTCCTTGATCGATTCTCCCACATCTTCACTGGTCTGCCCGACCATCGCGATCTCGGTGTCGTGAATCACACCCGCTCCGTTCAATGCGACCGCGGTGATCACCCTTCGTTTCATAAGGTCTATGATGATCGGAGACAGTCCGACCTTGATCACATGAGCGCCCATCATAAAAATAACGCTTCTTTTTTTCTTGCGCGCGGTTACGATGGCCTTCACAACGCTCTTCAGCGATCGGGCCGCGAGCATATCCGGAAGCGCCCTGTAAAAATCTGAAAAAGACCCGTATTTTTTCTTCGCCGGCTTGGCAAAATCGCTGCTCGCGACCTTCGACTTTCTCGACCTCAGCGAGATCGTCCTTACCTTATTGAGATCAACCTTTTGTTCCGCCATTATTCCTCCCAAAATCTTCCGGCTATTCTAACACGAAACAGAGCCTCCCGTCAACAACGCTGTATCTTACGAAAGAGCGCCAGAAAGGATCTTTCTTGAGGAGGAGAGAACCTCCTCGACCGACACCGCTTTAAGACACATGAATTCCTTTTTGCAGTTATGGGCAAGACATGCCTCGCAGCCGATAAACTTATGCAGAATAGCGTCGTCGCCGCCCGTTGGCCCCCAGCGCTTCGGCGATAGCCCCTTGTCCGAACGTCCGAATATGGCAACAACGGGCACGCCGACAGCGCTCGCGACATGAACGGGCCCTGAATCGCAGGAGATAAGCAGGCGCGAACGCCGAAAAACGCTCGCCAGCTCACCGATCGAAGTCTTCCCCGTCAAGTTCACCGCGTCGCCCTTGATCGAGTTTGCGAGGTCCTCGCCGACCTTCCGCTCCCGGAGCCCCCCGATTATTACGATATCAGCCCGAAACTCCTCCTTGAGCGCGCCGGCAACCTCCGCGAACCGGTCAGCGGGCCACTGTTTTGACGGACAACTCGCCGCAGGATGGATCACGACCACCGGATATTTACCCTGGATCCCCGATTCCTTAAAGATCGCGTCTACGGTATTCGCGTTTTCTTCATTGGTCGGCATAAAAAGCGACCTGTCAGGGTCGTCGCATCCGATCGTCCGCACCAGATCGAGCGCGTAGTCGATTTCGTGCTTCTTGCCAAGATGTTTTTCATGTTTGACTTTTTTTGTAAGCAGCCATCCGAGCTTTCTGTCGTATCCGACACGTACCGGAATACCCGCCATAAAAACGGCGAGATGGGACCGCGTTGTCGGATGAAGCACGATCGCGATATCGAACTTCTCTCTTCTCAGTTTTTTGATCATGCGAAAAGCCGGCGCGATACCTTTCTCCGGGCCGTCCTTATCATACGTTATCACGGTATCCACGAACGGGCTGCCGCGAACGATATCGACGCACGGGGGCCTGACCATGACCGAAAGCCGGCTTTCCGGAAAAGCCCTCTTTACGGCGCGTATCGCGGGTGTCGACAGGACAACATCGCCGATCCTGTCAAGGCGGACGATCAGGATCCGTTCCGGTTTATCGGATCTCATATCCTTCGAGCATCTCCTTTGCCGCCTGAAACACCTCGTCGGCCGTTATCGATCTCATGCACTCAAAATCGTACCGGCATTCCGCTTTTTCACACGGAGAACAGAAGAGCTTTTTGCTGATGGATATATCCATATCTCCCGTCGGCCCGTATTTTTTCGGGTCGGTCGGCCCGAATATCGAAAGGACCGTCGTTCCGACCGCGCACGCGACGTGAAGCGGCGCGCTGTCGTTGGTGATCACCAGTCGAGCCCTTCTGGTAATATCGGCAAGCTGCCGGACATTCGTCTTCCCGACTAAATTGATCGCCTCTCTCTTCATCATCGCCGCGATATCATCGACAACTGCGCGGTCTTCATCGCACCCTACGAGCGCGACTGTCGAGCCGCACTCGTTGATAAGACGATCGCATACCGATGAGAACCCTTCTTTTGTCCACCTCTTTAAGCGGCTTTTCG
Source organism: Candidatus Omnitrophota bacterium (assembly GCA_043825275.1). Lineage (GTDB taxonomy): Bacteria > Omnitrophota > Gorgyraeia > 2-01-FULL-45-10 > JBDRSA01 > JBDRSA01. The sequence goes on along the minus strand of JBDRSA010000092.1, from coordinate 6,559 downwards.
CTCCGGGGTTTACCACAACGATCTCACCGGAGGTTCGTGCCGAACCGAGCAGGCCGTCGACATATTTCTCGTCCTGATCCGGTATATGTATGGAAGACGCCGTATCCATACGGTCGATCCCCAGGCATTGCAACCTGAAGAGGTGCCGGTGCTTTCTATGGACGATCGTCCGCGGAAACTTCTGAATGGTGCTTGTTCGGTACCGCGCGCCGATAAGGATCGGAAATATCGTGTTCCGGAGATCAACGGCGAGATCATACCGTAATTTTTTCAGCTTTAACGAAAGTCTGCGTTTTTTTACCATCGATACGCGCTTGTCATAGATGACAACTTTCGTTATGCGGGGATCCTTTTCAAAAACATCTTTCCCGCGGGGCCCCACCATCACATCGATCCTCGCCTGAGGGAATTCTTCGGCAAGCGCGGAAATAACGGGGGTTGTAAGAACTATGTCGCCGACATTGCTCAGCGTGATGACCAGGATCCTCTGTATCTCTTTCTCGTCTATTTTTGCCATATTTATTTGCGCTGTCGATACGCGGCTTTCTGAACGGTGTTATCGTGTCAATAAGCTTTCCGCAGCCCTCATCACATCCCGCACGGAGATCGCGTTCATGCACCTGTATTCACCGCAGCCTTTTTTATAGCACGGTACTGAACACTCCTCGTTCCTTGAAACGACCCGGTAGTCCCCCGTGCCGTACGGTCCGGTAATATCGGGCGACGTCGGCCCGAAGAGCGCGATCACCTTTGCCTTTACGGCTACCGCGATATGCATCGGCCCGGTATCGTTCGCGACGACGAGAGCGGACCTTCTCATCAGCGCGCCCAGCTGACCGAGCGATGTTTCGCCGCTCGTGTCAACAAGCGCGCTTTTCATCAGAGAGCGGATCTCGCCGGCAAGTCGCGCGTCTTTCTTTGCGCCTGTCAGTACTGTCTTCATGCCGTATTCCGCGGCAAACGCGTCGGCCAATTCCGCGTAGCTCTCTTTCGGCCAGCGTTTCGGCATCCAATTGCCGCCCGGGTTGACCACGACAAAACGCCCGAATCGACCGATCCCCGTTCTCTTGAGAAGCGAATCGACATACGTTTCATCCTCTACGCTTGGATAAAACTCGTACCCGTCGCGCGCGGTCGCTTCGATCTCAGACAGGGGTACAGCCCCTTCCTCTCGAAGGCGATCGGCTGCCGTCAGGATCTTCATGAAATATTCGACCGTATGGACATCCTGATGAGGCTCTTCGGCGGCCTTCGTCAGAAGCCAGCGCCTCTTTTTTGTCGCGTACCCGACGCGTTCGGCTACGCCCGCGGAAAATATAAGAAACGCTTTTGTAAAAGAACGGTGTAAAATGAACGCGATATCGAAGCGCTTTTTTCTGAGTTCCCCCGCTAACCTGATCTTTCCCGGCAGGCTCCGGTGGACTCCTTCCTCGTCATACAGGATGATCTCATCGATCTTCGGATTATTCTGAACGATCTCACGGCATCGCGGGTGGATCAGCGTCGCGATGCTGCAGCCCGGAAACATCATATGAACAGCTCTGACAAACGGGGTCGAGAAAAGAACGTCGCCCAGCCAATTCACATTAACGATCAGAATTCTCGGTTTACGGTTTACGGTGAACGGTTTACGGTCTGATTTCATCATATTACACGGCTTAGCCTTGTGCCATCCGGTTCAAAGTTCACAGTTCATAGTTCAAAGACTAACATGGCTTACGGTTAACGGTGTACGGTGAACGGTAAAGTGAAAAAAATTAAAGGGATCGCAGCGCAATCTGACCGATTCCAGCGGTAATTTCCTATAAATTTTTGGGCCGCTTTTTTCGATCTTTTAACCGTAAACCATTAACCGTACACCGTAAACCGCAATTTGTACTTTGAACTATGTACTTTGTACTATGAACCAGCAGCTCTTTGTACGTTAATCGTCCCTGTGTTCTTTAATAAACGTATAATACCCCGAGCTCTCTACCCAAAAAACGAACATGCTGTTTGACGAATTCGATATCCGCTGCCTCTTCAGGGCAAAGATATCGCTGAACGAAGAATTCTTTCCCGGGTTCGTCGCGACAGCCGCTTCGTACCCGGCTCGCCGCACCGCATCCCTCACCGTATCATTGTAATTTCCCATCGGGTATGAGAGGATGTGGACATCCTTTTTCAAGCGCTCTTCCAGGATCTTTTTTGAACCGACGACCTCCTCGTCGAGAGCTTTCTCCTCAAGGCTCGTAAGCCAGGGCTGCGTTCTGGTATGGCTTTCGATCGAGATGATACCGCTTTCGGACATCTCCCGTACCTGCTCCCAGGAAAGGTACCCGTCTTTTCCTATAAAATCAGTGATCACAAAAATAGTCGCTGGTATGCCGATATTCTTCAGCACCGGATACGCGTATCGGTAGTTATCTTCAAAACCGTCGTCAAAGGTGATCGAGAGCGTTTTGTACGGCACCTCTTCGGCGTCTCGTATAAGCTTTGCCATTATTCTCAGCGGGACAACGTTATATCCGCGTCGCGCCAAAAAATACATCTGTTCGGCAAATTTCTCGGGCGAGACGACGAGTTTGTTCGATCGATCGTCGGTATAATTGATCGAATGGTACATGATGATCGGAGGAACGTAGATCGCCCGCAGCGCTTTCGCGCCCCCGGCCATGACCGCCAGAACGATGATCGCCGATGCGGCAAAGAGTGTTATTCTTCTTCGTGTCATGAAAGGCTCTTTTTCACCGAAGAGGCTGCCGCGGCAACCTCTTCGTACATGGATCTCATCTTCTCCGCGGCGTGTTGTATCGAAAACTTCTCTTCAACACGCGCCCGCGCCCCTTCGCGCACTCTTTTTCGGAGGGAATCATCGTCGAGCATCGTGACGATCGCCTCGCTTAATGATCCGGGATCCTCCGGCGGAACGAGTAATCCGCTCCCGGTATCGTTAATGATATCTTTTACGCCGCCGACATTTGACGCGACACATGGTGTTCCCGCGGCCATCGCCTCAAGGAGCGACAATCCGAGGCCTTCACTCACCGACGGCAGCACAAATATGTCAAAAGCCGAATAATACTTTACGGTATCGGTTGTCGGCTCCACCAATCTGAACGAATCGCCGATCTCAAGCGTCTCGATAAGGCGCGCGAGCATAGCTTTGTCGGGGCCGTCGCCGACGATGACCCCCATTGCGTCCGGACGTTTCTTTAAAACATGCTGAAACGCCCGAACGAAGAACTCATGTCCTTTCACCGGCGACATTCTGCCGATCGTCCCAATGACCGGACCGTCGCCGAAACGATGGGTCTTTCTCAAGGAAGCCAATTCTTCATCCGGCGGCCTCATTGAAAACTTATCAATATTGATACCGGTATGTATCAACGCGATGGATCGTTCGTCGACTTTAAGATCGTTCACCAGATGATCCCTGACGGGGCCGCTGATCGCGACGACCTTCTTTCCCCAGCACCCGAAGATCCTTCTGCCGAGTCTCGTCTTAAAATAACCGTGGCACGTGCTCACCGAAGGTACGCCCGTTCTCAGCGTCGCGAAACATGCGGCAACCTGCGTGACACGCGTATGCGCGTGAACAATGTCGACCGCGCCGTCGGTGATCATCCGCGAAAGCTTCGGGACAGCCATCATCACTTTCGGCCCGAACTCGAATTTCGTTCTTATATCTATACGCGCGTATTTCAATCGATCCGACGCATACGAGCCTTCGAGATCGCCGCCGCTTGACGCGACCGTTATCGCCAGCCCTTTTTTGACGAGCGATGAGGCCATTTCAACCACATAATTCGCTATCCCGCCGTAGTTCAGATGAGTTGTAAAAAAGAGTATATGCATATCGGTTAACGGTGTACGGTTTACGGTTTACGGTCAACGGTCAACGTTCTTCATAGTGCGTGTCTTTGCTTTGTACCATTTGCTTCATAGTTCATAGTCAATAGTTCAAAGTAAGATCTGAAATAGCGGATGTATTTAAACGATATATTCTGATACTTTGCGCTATGAACTCTGAACTATGAACTTTGAACTATTCGTTTGTGACTTCTACAGCCTTCTCACAGCCGATAAACGAACTCACCGCATTAAATACTTCATCAACACTGATCATGCGCATGCAATCGTCGTCGAGCTTGCACCGGGGACGATAACATGGAGCGCATTCGATTTTCTTATTGATAATGATCATCCGGGCCGACGGGACCGCGTGCCGCGCAGGATCGGTCGGCCCGAACAATCCTATCACGGGTATCCTTGAGCTTGACGCGACGTGGAGCGGAGCTGAGTCCGGCGTAACATACGCTTTAAAGTATTTCACCAGACTCGCCAGCTGCATAAGCGATGTCTTTCCGACAGCGTTGATCGGCATCGCTTGTGTCATTGAGCAGAGCTCCTCCGCGTGCGCCTCATCATCCCTCGATCCGGTTATAACGACCCTTATACTTTTCGAAACAGCGATCCTGTCACAGAGCTCCGCGATATATTCGATCGGCCAGTTCTTCGATTCCCAGCGCGGGCTTGCCCGCACATGTACGCCCACAAGAGCCTGCCCCGGTTTTATCCAGTGCGATTCCAGAAAAGACCGCGCCCAGTCGTCGTCATCGCCGGTCGGAAAGAGTTCGAGCTTTTTGTCAAACGTTCCCACGCCAAGCGTTTTGAGCACTCGAAACTGGTGTTCAAGCGGGTCCATCGCCGCGCGATCATCGGGAATGCCTCTGTTCAGAAGAAATCCGAGTTTCTTATTCCTGTAGCCGTACCGCTCCTGCGCCATCGAGAGAAACGCCAGAAGATGGCTCTTTTTATTGTTCTGAAGATCCACCACAATATCAAAATTATTCTTCACGAGCGTTCTTGCCACACGAAAAACCCCTCGAAGCCCCGTATCTTTTTTGTTAAAATCGCAGATGATCTTATCATCGATATACGGACAGCCGCTAAAAACATCCCTTGATCCCGCTCCGACCAGAAGCTTTATGTTCGCCCTCCGGAATACCGTACGTATCGCGCGGATCCCCGGTACGCTCAATATACAGTCCCCCACTGAGCCGAATTTAATAATAAGGATATTCTTCGCCCTGATCGCCTCACGATAGACCTCGATCGTCGCATCCGACATCCTCTTGAGCGCGAAACGATCTTCCACGCGCTTCCTCGCGTTCTTTACAAGCTTATCACACAGATCCTTGTCTTTGTAAAGCTGAACGATCGCCTCTGCCATGCCTTTCGGATCGTCAGGATCGACCAGTAATCCGTTGTAGCCGTCCTCGATGATATCGACAACGCCTCCCACTTTTGTTGCCACGACGGGGACCCCGCACGCTTGAGCCTCAACGATCGATCTCCCGAACGCCTCCGGCGTCACCGTACATGAGGCGAGCAGATCCAGACTTTTTAATATTTTCGGCGTATCCTTTCGCGGCCCCAGGAATTCCACGATCCTGGTGATCCCGAGCCGCCTCGTCAGGAGATCGAGCTCCTGCTTATATTTCTCTTTTCCCTTCGGCGCTTCGCCGACAATAACCGCCTTCAGCTTTGGTATCGAGCGGTATGCTATGCTCACCGCCTTCATGAACGCCGCATGCCCCTTAAGCGGAGTAATGCGCGACACCATGCCGACAACGAACGCATCGTCGGTCCGCCCCGCGCCATCGCTAAAAGTGAACTTTTCCAGGTCGACACCGCGCGGGATAAGCCTGATCCTGTCATACGGAACGTTAAAGTTATGCATCATGTGTTTCGCCATTACGTTCGACGCGACGATCACATACCTTCCCCAGGCCATTACTTCGCTGAGCGCGTGCGTCTTGTAGTATCCGTGCGCCGTTGTGATAAACGGCTTTTTCGTGATCCTGGCGGCAAAAAACGCGATCCATCCCGGGACCCTGCTGCGGGCATGAACGATGTCTATCTCCTCGTGCCGTATGATCTCGCTCACCCGTTGTACCATCGCGATCACCGAAAGGATCGATTTTTTATCAACATCCAGCGCATAGTGGCGGGCGCCTGAGCGCTCGAGCTCATCGACAAGCTCTCCTCCGTTCGATATAACGACCGCGCGGTGCCCTTTCTTCATGAGAACCTTGGCCAGGTCAACAGTCCCAGTTTCAACACCGCCGGCTTTTAACGAAGGAAGGATCTGCAGAATGTTCATCGCCTCGCCTCTCATCAGATCAAATGCCTCATCGCCTTGTAAATAGCGCTCATATCGTCGATCTTCGCGGGAGCGGCCTTCTTCGCGTATAGATCGGCTATCGCGCTCCCGACGTTCTTCGTCTCGGCGACCCGGATCAACCCGTCAGAGGCGTATCGCCGTATGGCGCTTTCATGTTTCGTGACTCTCCGGTGTTTCTTTTCGGGAAAGAACACAACGACATTCTTTTCGGCGCACATCGCTTCGGACACCATCGAAATGCTTTCGCCGGAAGCAACCACGATGTCGCTTGCGCCCAGGATCCCCGCGACGGTCCCTTCGGGGTTCTCTTCGTTCGCGATCACACAAAGCCTGCATCGTTTGTTCCGCGCGAGTTCTTCTTTTAATAACCGACCTACGGCGGCCGGCGTT
>JBDRSA010000091.1:0-5952 GCA_043825275.1 Candidatus Omnitrophota bacterium | reverse complement strand
CCTTCCTCGAGCTTCTTCTTGACGGAGAAGGCGTATTCAAGCGCCTTGCCCGAAACCGGGATAACGACCGCCTGTGTCGGCGCAAGCCACACCGGGAACATGCCGGCGTAATGTTCGATCAGAACGCCCAGAAACCTTTCGAGCGACCCGAAGAGCGCGCGGTGGATCATGATCGGCCGCCTCATTGAACCGTCGTTCGCCGCATATTCGATCTCAAAGCGGTCGGGCAAATTGAAGTCGACCTGGATCGTCGAACATTGCCAGGACCTGCCGAGCGCGTCTTTGATCTTCAGGTCGATCTTCGGCCCGTAGAAGACGCCTTCGCCCGGGTCTATTTCAAAACGAACGTTCTTTTTTTTGAGCGCGCTCTTGAGCGCTTCCGTCGATGTCTCCCACAGCGACAGATCGCCGACATGTTTTTCCGGCATCGTTGAAACGTACATGTCGTATTCAGTAAAGCCGAAACTTCCCAGAATACCGAACGCGAGATCAAGCGTCCCTACGATCTCTTCTTCCAGGGTCTCCGGCGTACAAAAGATGTGCGCGTCGTCCTGGGTGAATCCGCGAACACGCATCAGCCCATGTAAAACACCGGATTTTTCATATCGATAGACCGTGCCGAGCTCGGCAAACCTGATCGGGAGATCCCGGTAGCTCCTTGTCTGGGACTTGTAGATCAGGATATGCCCCGGACAGTTCATCGGTTTTATCAGATATTTGTCCTTCTCCACGTCCATCGGTGAATACATATATTCGCTGTAAAAATCCCGGTGGCCGCTCTTCTGCCAGAGCTCTTCCCTGCCGATATGGGGGGTGTAAACGAACGAGTAGCCGTTCTTCATGTGCTGATCGCGCCAGAAATCCTCGATCACTTTTCTGACCATCGCGCCCTTCGGATGCCAGAACGAGAGCCCCGGCCCCCACTCTTCCTGGAAGCTGAAGAGTCCGAGCTCTTTCCCCAGTTTTCTGTGGTCGCGCTTCTTCGCTTCTTCGACCAGACTCAGATATTCGTCGAGCTCTTTTGCGGTATTAAAAACGGTGCCGTAGATACGCTGCAGCATCGGATTTTTTTCGTCGCCGCGCCAGTACGCGCCAGCTATACTCAGAAGCTTGAAGGCCTTGATCGCTCCGGTCGAATCGATATGCGGGCCGCGACAGAGATCGGTAAAGTCGCCGCTCGTATACAGCGAGACGGTCTCGTCCGGGATATCTTTCAGAAGTTCGACTTTATACTTTTCACCGGCCTCCGAAAAGAACCGGGCGGCATCCTCGGTCTTCATCGTGCTCCGCTCAAAAGCATAGTCCTTCGCTATGATCGAACGCATCTTCTGTTCGATCTTCGCGAGATCGTCCGGCGCAAAGGCCTCTCCCCGCTCAAAGTCATAGTAAAAACCATCCTCGATAGCCGGACCGATACCGAGCTTTACGTCCTTGTAGAGCTCCTTTACCGCTGCCGCCAGAACGTGGCTCGTTGAATGTCTGAGAGTTTCGAGATCCATTTATCAGCTTCCAGTTGTCGAATTTGCGAAGCAAATTCGATATTGAGGCAGCGTAGTTAAATGCGAGCGAGTAGCGAGCATTTTAGCTGCCGAAATACCTTCTTCCTCCGAAAGGTCCTTCGAAAGCTCCTGTTCGTCGCTTTCTCAGGATCATTTTCACCAAAGGTGAAAATGGAGGCGCGGAGCGGAATCGAACCGCTGTATAGGAGTTTTGCAGACTCCCGCCTTGCCGCTTGGCCACCGCGCCAAATTTCGCGAAGCGAAATTTGGTGCCGAGAGCCGGAGTTGAACCGGCACGGGTGTAAACACCCGAGAGATTTTAAATCTCTTGCGTCTGCCAATTCCGCCATCCCGGCACATTAACCTCAATGAGCAACGGATTTCCCCGCCTATGCCACACTCTTTAGCAGCTCATGTGCGGGGTCCCGCGGCACCCGTAGGGTGACGGCGGGATAAGTCCGTATCGTCTGCCATCCTTCGACGCGTTCGCTATTATAGAATTACTGCTCACTTGCTCAGGATGGTGGTGAGCAAGGCCGCCGAAGGCGGCCGCGTCGAACCACCAGTTCCGACACCCCGGCATCAACAGAACAATGACTAATCAGCCAGTTATCCAGTTAAAAACTGGCCAACTGGCTAACTGGAAACGCCCCAGATCGCTCCTCGTGACATTAATCTCCTCGGGATCATCCTGAGCAAACCCGCGACAGCGGGTGCGTCGAAGGATGGTGGGCGGTACAGGACTCGAACCTGTGACCTTTTGCATGTCAAGCAAACGCGCTAACCAACTGCGCCAACCGCCCATAAATGAGCAGTCGGGTCATTTAAAAACTCCTCGACTGCTCAAATATAGTACGCTTACTCTAACACAAGCGCTCAATTTTGTCAATAATAGCCTCTGCTACACGCCGCTTTGACACATTGGTGAGGTGTTGTTTGTTCTTTTTTTTATCTACAATAACAACATCGGTCCTGCCGGGCCCAAAAATAGCGCGCTTTGCCCCTACCTTATTGGCAACAATGATGTCGAGATTCTTCTCCCTCAGTTTTTTTTCGGCATTGGAGACAAGCCGCTCGGTCTCCATCGCGAACCCGACAAGGACCTTGCGCCCCTTCTTTTTACCGAGCCCGGCAAGAATATCGGGATTCTCGACAAGTTTCAGCGAACGCCCGGCCGCGCGGCTTTTTTCCCGTTTTATCTTGCTCCGGGCCGTATTGGCCGGCCGCCAGTCACAAACAGCCGCGGCCATAATCACGGCATCGGCCCTCTTAAAACCCCGGGAAACAGCCCGTTCCATCTGGCGGGCGCTTTCAACAAGGATCGTTCGGATCTTCTTCGGCCGCGGCCCGGGTGTCGGCCCGCTGATCAGCACAACCTCGTGTCCTCTCCGCTTCGCCGCTTCGGCAATTTCGAACCCCATCACTCCGGTTGAATCGTTCGATATAAAACGGACCGGATCGATCCGTTCCCGGGTGGGGCCTGCTGTTACGATAATACGGAGATTGAGGGCGAGCCTGCGGGGCGCGGGGATCATGGCGGGTTAACTAACAGCGGTCATGTTTTTTGAGCGCCTTCATCGCTTCGGCGACGATTTTTTCCGGCTCGGCGAGGCGGCCGATATCGGCGGTACCGCAGGCGAGATCCCCCTTCGCCGGCCCGACAAACCGAAACCCCGCTCGTTTGAGCCGGGCGATATTGTCCTGGACGATCGGGTTCTTATACATGTTCCCGTTCATAGCCGGCGCGACCAAAACAGGCGCCTTCGTTGATACCGTAACGCATGTCAAAAGATCATCGCAGATGCCGTGCGCGAGTTTTCCGATGATATTCGCGGTAGCCGGAGCGATCAATACAAGGTCCGCCCGCTGGGCCAGGGCGATATGACAAGGATCCCATTCGTTCGCACCGGCGAACATGTCGGAAAAGACCTTGTTAGCCGACACCGTCTGAAGGGTCAGCGGCGTTATGAACGCGTTCGCCTCCTTCGTCATGACCGGCGTGACCGAATATCCCTTTTTCCGTAAGAGCCGTATAATGTCACATGTTTTGTAACAGGCGATGCTTCCCGTTAAACCTACCAGTATTGCTTGTTTCATCAGCTTATGCCGGCTCTTATTTGCTTATCTTGTACGAGATCTTCCCTTCGTTGATCTCCGCAAGCGCGATGTCGGATATCTTGGCGTGGACACCGATGTCAACGAGCTTGCTCGCGCCGTTGGTGAGTTCGGCAGCCCGCCGCGCCGCCACAACCACCAGCTTATACATACTGCCTATTCGTTTATAAAGATCCTCTACCGGAATATATGTCATGGTGTCAACCCTTCTTTTTTTGCTCGGACTCGACAAGAACGATCTTCCGCAGGCGCTGGTAGGCGTCCTCCAGGCGGTCATTCACAACCGTATGATCAAATTTTTTTGCGTACGATAATTCCCGGCGGGCCTCCTTCAACCGTGTCGTTATATCGGTTTCCCGGTCGGTCTTCCGCCTCATAAGCCGCTCTCTGAGCAGCTGTAGCGAGGGAGGTTTCACAAAGATCAGGACGCTCCGCTTCGGGTACATCTTCCCGATGTTCATCGCGCCTCTGACGTCGATGCTCAGGAGGACCGATCTCCCCTTCCGCAGCAACTCCCGCACATTCCGTTTCGGCGTCCCGTAAAAACACCCGAAATTTACTTCCCACTCCAGAAACTCCTTCCGGCGGAGCTTCCGTTTGAACTCTTCTTTTGAGATAAAAAAATAGTCCGCGCCGTCCTTTTCGCCCGCGCGCGGCGGCCGCGTCGTCGTCGATATCGACCGGCAGAGACTCAGCAGCGGATCGCCCAATAGGCGCTCGGCAAGCGTCGTCTTGCCGCTCCCCGACGGAGCGGAAAGTACAAAAAGCTTACCGGTGATGGGAACGCTCTTTCGAGCTCGTGGCTGGCGCACTATTCGATATTTTTGACCTGCTCTCGGATCTTTTCAATCTCGCTTTTAATGTTGATCACATTATTCGAGATCTTAAAATCGCTTGCCTTAGCGCCGATCGTGTTGATCTCGCGATGGAGTTCCTGGGCGATAAAATCGAGCTTCTTTCCCACGCCGCCGTTATTCTCTATCGTCTTCTTGAAATTACCGAGATGGTTCTTGAGGCGGATGATCTCTTCGGTGATATCGCAATTCTTCGCGTGGATCGCCACCTCCATCGCGAGCCTGTTCGGATCGATCTCCTGCGATCCGGTCAGCTTCCGTACCCTGTCGGCGAACTTCTTCCGGTAATCGTCAAGGCTCGAGGCGGCGCGGCGGCTGACGACAGAGAGCATTGTCTTGATCCTGTTGGCCCGCCCGGTAAGATCCCGGTAGAGAGCTCTCCCCTCTTTCTCCCGGTCGCTGACGAGTTTATCGAGAGCTCGGTCAAGCGCCTGTTTTATTTTCGGCCACTGCCTGCTCAGATCGGCCTCCTTCGCCTGATAATTCAAAACTCCCGGAAAGAGTATCAGGTCCTCGACCGAAACGGTTCCTCCGAGGCGAAGCGCTTTCTTAAGCTTAGCCAGCTCTCCGTAATAACTTTTCGCGATGGGCAGATTCAGGCTCACCTCTTCGGCCCCGGCGAGCACCCCGTCGCAGGAAACGCTGAGATTCACCTTGCCGCGCCTGACCTTCCGCTGCACCAACTGCTTCACCCGCTCCTCAAAATCGGCAATGTTCCCGGGCAGCTTGCAGGATACTTCAAAAAATTTGTGATTAACGGTCTTGATCTCCGCGGTAATAACGCCGCGGCCTGTTCTCGACTCGCCTCTTCCGAATCCCGTCATTGATCGTATCACTCTTCGATTCTCCCGGCTACGCCCAGACACGTTGTTTTGTCGGTTCATTGTTCTCTTTGGAAGGATACAGGTCGACGATGATCTCGTCGGGGTTGAACCAGAGCTTGATCTCCCGCTCGGCGTCGGTTTCGCTTGCGGAGGCGTGAATAACGTTCTCATAGACGCCTTTGGTGGTGATCCGGCCGTACGCTCCCCGGATCGACACGGAATCGGCTTCTTCCGGATTCGTGGCGCCGCAGATATCCCGCACTTTTTCGATCGTGCCGTCACCCCAATAGACGAGCGCCATAACTTTCTTCTTGTGGAAGTCCCCCATAATATATTTGAGCAGATCTTTGAAGAACGGCTTATCTTTGAGCTCGCGATAATGCTCTTCGGCAAGCTCTTTGGATACGCGCACGATCTTCGCGGCTACGATATCGAGCTTTGTTTCCGAAAGCCGGGTCAAGACATTCCCGGTAAGGGATTTTTTCAAGCCGTCGGGTTTTATAAGTACCAGCGTCTGCTGTTTCATAGTATATACTTTGATCTGAATGGAATATGATTCTACCAATAAGAAGGGGTGGTTGTCAACTATTTTTACTCAGGGTAATAGTTCAGCTTCGGAAGCAATTTCATCAATCCCCCCAAAGGGGGTATCGGGGCCTT
>JBDRSA010000090.1:0-8930 GCA_043825275.1 Candidatus Omnitrophota bacterium | reverse complement strand
GTAACCTCCTCGGCAGGAGCAGGTGATACCGCGCCCGTGGGCGTGATGGGTTTGTTTATGGTGATCATCACTCTCTCACCCTTATCGTTGGTGACGACCACTCTCGTGACGGTGCCGGCCGGCTCGCCGGCCGCATCCACGATGGGCGTTGTCTCGATGCCCGTAACCGACACGATCTTGACGCTGGCCGGGAGCCTTATCACCTCGATGCTCACTTCCGGCGCCCCGCCATCCGCAGCTTCGGTGGTCGTCGTCACAGTGATAGTAGCCGTGCCGTCAGTATTCGGGATAATCGTCGTCTCGGCGGTGCTGATCAGCTTCCCTTCCGGTGTCCTGATTGTCGTCGTGGACTTGACCCCAGCCGGTTTCTCGGCCGTTGCTTTGGTGGTCTCTACTGAGGTCGAAACAATCGGTTCTCCGATTACCGGCTGTGCGGTGGTCACGGGCTCTTCTGCTGCCGGTTCTCCGGCTGCCGGCGGTGTCGACGTAGCCGCAGGCTCGGTTGTCGGCGCGGCCGGAGGCTTAGTTGTCAGCGGTGTCGCGGATTCTGGTGCGATCGGCTCTCCGACTGTAGACTCCATGGCGTCATCAGCGCTCGGTAACACTTGTATCTTATATTCGTATGTTTCGCGCGTAGCATCTACATCCTGAGGAGCCTCGGGTTTATCCGCCTCCTGAGCAGTTTGTTTCTCCTCACTTTTCAGCTGTTCGGCATCTTCGGGTATCAGCGCTGCCGCTTCTTTGGGTTGTAATGTATTCAGATCGACGGCAGGTACTTCCGCTTCATCCACCGGCATTGTCCCCATTAACTCTTGATACCTGAGGATTACCTCGGCAACTGAAGCTATCTGTGGATTTTCATTCGTCTCTGCTTCTTCAGTAAGCGCCTGGGTAAGCGCGGCATTTACCTCAGGATCATCGACAGCGGTAATTGCATTGATACTGGCAGCGATTATTGAGATATCTTCACTGCCAAGGTTTTTGATCACTTCGGGGATCTGGGCTTCATTCGTGATCGTCACCGTGAAGTCTCCGACGATCGGCACCGCCTGTCTCTCGGCAGCTCCCCTGGTGGCATTAAACGCGTCTTTGAGCCTCTTAGCCGCTTGCGGCGCGAGCCTTTCGGCCCCTCTCCCGGCCAACCTACCGGCGCCACTGATGCCTTTGGCGAGGCCGGCCAAAGCGACGCTCATCGCTGTATTCTTGGCGAAATCCTTAACGCTCATCTGCCCGGTCACAACGGTACTGGTCCCATCCGGCGTCACCTGATAAACAACGCCTCCGTACAGCACAAAGCGCGCCCCAGTCTCGATCACGGCATCAGTAACCTCAAGGGTGGTCTCAGCATAGCCGAGAACTCTGTCGATCTTCTGCAGCCCCTGGTTGAATTTGGCATAGTTTACACTTCCTCTCGCGCCTCTCATCTCCCCGATCGGCTTCATAGCATCGATCGCCTCTTTAAGGATTGCTTCCTGCTTCTCCGGCGTTTTAGCATTAGAAGCTTTCGTGAGCAAACTTTCGACGTTCTTTCCCGCGGCGGAAAAGCTCTTCATCGCCTTTTGTTCCTTGGCGAGCGCCTTTTTCTCCGCTGTAATGGTATCTCTCAGATTACCTCTGACACCAATGGTCAGGGGATTCCAGCGGGACATACCGGCAAGATCGCGTTCGGTGCTGCTAAGACGTCCTTCGGCACCCCCCAGGTGCATCTTTCTGCTCGCTCCAGCTTCATCGAGCATCTCCTTAAGCGCATCGACTCTCTCCTTAAGCGAATCGACCCTCGCCTGAGCACTGCCGGAGGCTGTATTCATTATCGGATTGAGAATCTCTATATCGTCACCCCGTACAGCGGTTACCTTACCCTGCGCGTCTGTATCGATATCGGATGACTTTCCGATCATGATCTCGGTGCCCTCGGGGACCTCTACATCGATAGTCTTATCGACAATATCCTTGAGCTGTCCTCCGAAAACCACCTTGCCGTTCACAACGATCTTGATATCACTCTCGAGCATTTGCGGAGTGGTCTCATTCGTCGCGCGGACGATGAGCTCTCCATTGGCTCCAACCGTAACCCTAACCTTGGTCGGATCCACGAACATGTCGCCGTGCGACACCATCTTGCCCTGATTATCGACATGCAGCGAGGATCCGTCATCCAGTACGAACGTATAGCCCTCGCCCTCGATCTTATTCCCCTCAAATACTTTATCTTCGCTCTCGGGCAAATCCGGGAAATCCCATTTCATCGTCGCTTTGCCGGTCATATCGTTAACCGTAATAGTACTGTTAACCTTGTTCCCCTCTCCCCGATTAAATGTAAAGCTATTGACCGTCTCTCCGGTCAGAATATCCACCATCTTTTCTGCCGCGGCAAGTTTTCCCCTGTCCTCTACGGAAAGCTCCGGAACTGGCGTCTCTCCGGCTTCCGGTATTTCCGCGACGGGAGCAAACTCACGTTGCGCAAGAGATGCTACCTTTGCTTTGATGTCATCAACCGCTTCTGAAGCCGTTTCAAGGCTCGGGTTGTCCAAAAAGTCGATAAGCGATTCGGCTGCCGCAATATTGGCCTGACGCTGTTCGATGGAACCGGCTAACCTTTCGATTCTCCCGCTGATGGCCGATTTAACAAGCCGTGTGGTTTCTTTCCTGTCCAGCAACATAGCCGAGCGTATCACGCCCTGCGCCTCGAGACTTGGCATCTCTCCGCTTAAGGCCTCAGCGAGAGCACCCTCAAGAACCGTCGCTCCCGGCACTTTTTCATGATCTATCATAAATAAGGCTACCCCCGCCTCCTCACTACTCGAGGAAAGAACATCAAACGTAGGCTCCGTACCGTCCGCACCGGTCGGCGCCGACGCTATGATCGACGCATCCTTTGAAGGCAGATTACTCCTCAGCCTGTTTATGAGCTCTTGTGGCTTCAGCATGCCCGAAGCGCCGGACTCTCGAAAGTACCCCGCAATATTATCTACTGACTTATCTATGCCATCCTCGAGGTTCTGAATAGTAAAATTGGTTATCGTTCGGGCCACGCGGTTGGCTCGTTCCTTAGTGAAGCTGCGCATGGAGGTGTTGCCAAGCGCTTCTGTGCCCGCTATTACTGCCTCAGCAAAGAAAGCTCTGTCATCAGAATTCATTTTGCTGCTTGCAAATGCCCCAACAGCGTCCCGCTCGACCAAATCTCCGTTTCGAACATGCCCGCTGAGCTCATTGAGAACGGCCCTCTTCTCGTTCTTGTCACCGGCGACCCAGCGGTCGCGCAGGTCCTGGTAAAGACCCACTCTGTTTGCAACAGGAGGCGTCGTTTCAGGCACATCCGGACTTTTGAGTGTCGGCGCAACCGCATCATCTGCGGTAGGCGGAGTGGTCAGATCGGCTTCCTGGGCATCTTGCTTCTTTTTGCCCGGAACTTCTCCTGCATCTTCAGCAGTCGGTGCCGCCGGCGTGTCACCTCTATCTGTCGGAGGCTCCGCTCGCGATGCCTCAGCCAACGCTCCCTCACTGGCTATTATTTCTTCAAGTTGCACTAAGAGCGGAGCGGCTGCTTGCCTCAGATCAATCGTTTCTCCCTCACCTGATGTGGGAACATAACTAACCTCTCCCATTCCGGAGACTTCCGCAAGCACTTCTTTGACAGCGCTCGGTGTCTCAGCGTTTTTAACCTGATCCATGCGGTATTCAAGTGTAGTGGCATTTGCCGCCGGAAGAGCCTGCCCGCGCGCTGTTGTCATTTTAGGATTATAATACTTAAGAAGGCCATCATAAGCTTTATCGGCCTTCCCCTTGAGACCATCCAGGAAGTCTATGGCAATATCTTTTGCGCGCGTGAGCCCTGCGGATTCCGGTGCAGTCGGTATCGATATATCAGCTTCAGATTCTGGTGCAACTCCCGGTCTCAGCGTACCAAGATCGAATCCAGGAATGCCTGATGGTGCAGGACCGGCTGGAACCCTCACGCCGGTGGTCTCACCGGGACGTCCACTCGCAGCCATATATCTTTCAAACATTTCAGCAGCATCCTGTCCGAACAGTTTCCGGATCATCTCATCCATCACTCTTGACACAGTCTCCGGCGTCAAATCTTCACCGAAGGGATCGGCATCCTCTTTGACGTCCACCGCCGGCGCCTCGTCACCCCCCGCATCACCTCCCGGCAATGACGGTATAACCCCGCTCATTATACCGGCCAGAGCTGGCCCCAACAGCGGCAGACCGATGGCGTAACCTACAGCTCCGGCAACAAGTTTGCCGAATCCGCTTGAGAGGACTCCACCGTCTTCACCTTCTACATCAGAAGCCGGAGCCGCTGCCGCGGGAGCCGGTTCGACTGTAGTCTCGGCTCCGGGAGCCATATCACCCTTCATTCCGGCGCCCTTCTCTTCGCTGTACATGCCCGCGATCGCGACCAGAGGCACCCACCCCGCATCACCCTCAGGATCAGCTGCATGCGGCCCCAAGGTGCCTAAGATCCTGACAGAAGGATCGATATTGCCCGCCAGGCGGCCGGTAGGCACCGGCTTGAAGACACGTACATTCTCCGGCAGTCCGGCCGTTTCAATGGGATCGGTTATTCTCTCCATTTGGAATGGCGCGTCGCCAACTGTACCCTCACCGGTCGTCAGCTCGATATTGTACTCAATATCGCCAAAGTTGGGCGTCGCTGTTTCTGGTGCGAGCCTGGCCTGTAGATCAATGAGGCTCATTCCACCGTCCCCTGCCGCACCATTGAAAAGTTGCCCTGCAATATCGGCAGATCCCTCGCTGAATCCCAGATTGTTAAGCACCTCTGTCAGGCGATCAACGGTCTCGGCGCGATTGTCGGCGCCATCAACGCTATCGAGTATCCTCTGCAGCGCGGCCACCGCTCCGGGTGTGAGACCGGTCTCATCCGTAGCGTCCGGCGCGACCGACCCCTCCGGCGCGCTTACAGGCTGCTTATTGTCATAAATGACATTGCCTTCTCTGTCCTGCGCATAAATGTGGAAGTCAGGAACATCGCCTTCCCCGCCCCCAGCAGCCATCGCGCTGGTGAGGCGATTCAAGAGCATCGTCAGCTTCGCAGCCGATAGATTTCCTCCCTTACCGGACGCTGCCAATATCGCCGTTGCGTTGACGCTGATCTTCCCGTCCCGGAACGTGATCGGGAGCGTTATGCCGCTTATCGTCAGCGCTTTCGTGAGGTGCCCCTGGCCGTCGCCGAACAGTTCCGCGATCTCTTTCAGTCTCTGTCCTGCCTTCTTCCAATCACCGCTTAAGTGGACATCCCCGTTGGTGTCAACATTCGCTGAAATACGCAGGTCGTTGTCGTTGATCCGGTCGAATTTTTCGATTTTGCTCATCTGGACGTCAAATACGCTCTTGTCGCCAAATATGAGCTGCGTCGACAGGAGAAGGTCACCCTTCCTGAGCGTGATCATCCCGTCATAGACCGCCATCAGCCCGCCTCCCACGGTGTTCGTGTGCAGCCTTAAATTGACAAACACGATCCCGCCGTTCTTGGTAATGGCGTGAATATTGGGAGCCCCGGTTTCGTGGATAACGCCGTTGATCTGCTCATGCAGACGGCTGAGCGCTACCTTGCCGGGTACTTCAGCGTGGAGGCCGCCTTTGAGCTTGTTGAAGAACGGCTCGCTCCACCAGACATCGATGCCGGAAACCCTGCCATACGCCGCTTCGATATATGCTCTGTCAGCGGGCACCACGCCGTATGCCTGACCGGCGTTGGCGATATCCATCGCCCGGCGCAGTCTCGTGCGGGCGTTGAACCGCGTCAATCCGTGTATCGGCTTGAGCCTGAGAGAGACATCGCCCTGCAGTGTCGGCTTGAATTGGCTGTTTCTGAGCGTTCCGATTCCGGAGGCAAGTGACGACCTGAGCGCCGAAGACGTCGGTATAGGGCTAGCGATAAGAGAGGTGATGCCGCCGCTGTCGCGTCCGAAGAGGCCGAAGTCGAGGGCAATACCGCTCAACCTACCGCTCATCGAAAGGAGCGCGTCCTCACCGGCTTCCAGATCGCCGGTCGCCTCGAGACGCCGCTGTTCATAAATGTAAGCGAGCTCAAATATATTTCCGAAGTTCGTCGGATTGAGATTGGCTTTATCGTAGATGTTGTTCAGAGAATACCCCAGCCGCTCGGTCATGCTGTAGCTGAATTCATCCCAGATCCTGTCATTTTCGCCGTAGATGGACTGCGCGAAGGTCGTATTGGTCATCATCTTGTAGTCGTCCCAGGTACGAACCACTGTCGGCAGGC
This sequence comes from Candidatus Omnitrophota bacterium, assembly GCA_043825275.1. Lineage (GTDB taxonomy): Bacteria > Omnitrophota > Gorgyraeia > 2-01-FULL-45-10 > JBDRSA01 > JBDRSA01. The sequence goes on along the minus strand of JBDRSA010000090.1, from coordinate 2,677 downwards.
CCTGGTACTCCTGCTTCTCGCGCATATTCAACGCCTTCTTATCGGTTGGATCATAGACCTGCGCCGGTATAAGCCTGCCTTCGGCGTCCCTGAGATTGATCATGGCCAACTCCGAACCCCTAAAGTCGGAGAGCAGGGCGTTGTTCTGCTTACCGTAGACATACTCGCCGGCGTAGAGCTTCGATATAACGTCGGTCTGGTAGCGCCACGACCCGTCGCCGAACCGCTTGATCAGCTCCATCTGGCCGTCCTTCGCGCGCATATACTGCTCGGTCACGCCGTCGACAAGATCGGATATCTCGTACGCCTGGCCCCTGTCGAGGTCGGCCTTGCTGAGGAAGGCCCTGTTCTGTGTGGTGATGTGGCCGGAGCTGTCGAGTGAGTGAAGGCCGAGCAGCTTCGTGTAGCTCATGCCGGTACTCTCGAGCGCGTCGAAAGTCTTGTCGTCGGTAAACTCGTCGAACGAGGGCGTATAATACTGCTGGAACTTCCGCTTGGCGTAGATCGAGAGGTTCCTTCTGCCGTCGATCGATCCTTCGAGGCCGTCCGCCCAGGTCGTCCCGGGCAGCCCTTCCTCCATATACCGGCGGGCGGTCGAGACCGTATCCTCAAAGAAGTCGATCTGTAAATTGGAAAAATGGAAGAGGTCGTCAGTCAGACTGTCGGCGGCCGGCTCTCTGCCTCCCGGCGACGAGCGAAGGACAAACTGCCGCGCGTTATTCCCGCTTCCGGGGGTGCCAAAGCCGCCCGGCGTATACGATATCATCACCTGAGCCAGCTTCTTGGTCAGCTCGTTCTGGGCCTTATATATAGCGTCCCTGAGATCTTCGAGCCCGTTCTCCTTCATGAGCTTGATCAAATCGAGCTCGGTATAGTCGATGTCGGCTTTGCCGAGCACATCCTGCCCGATGGAACTCTTAGGGCCATAGACTTCAGGCTTCGCCACCGGCACGATCCCGCCGCCGGCGGTCACGCTCCATTTTCGCGCGGTCAGGTTCATAGCTTTGACCGCCGGGATAATATCTTTCTTGAGACGCACGTTAAAATCGTCGATCGCCTTGTTAACTTTCGTGTTGTAGATCGTTATCGCGTTACCGGTCGTCGAATCAATGCCCGGCTTTGTCATGTTGGCGGCAGTAAAGAAGGTCGTATTGCCGGCCGCCAGCGATCCCTCGCCGGTCAGGAAGACCTTGTCGTTGATCTCACCGTTGATCTTCTTTTCGAGCGTTCCTAAAAGCGGCGCCCCCCCAGGCGCATACATCCCATTACCGACATATACTTCTCCCGTGGAAGAATGGTAGCGGTCATCGGCCACAACGCTCAATTCATAATAAATATCGCGGTCATCGACCGGGTCATCGCCCGGGTTGATGAAGGGGTTCTTCCGGTACAGCTCATGGCCGTACTCTTTATACTGGTACTGCCCGACATTCGTACCGAGGATCGACGTGAGCATCCGCTGGATCTGCAGTTCGAGATCGGTGTCGCCGACAAACATATCTTTGGTCAGCGAGTCAACGATCTCGTAGCCTTTGTAGGCGTCGCGCAGCTCTTCATCGTCGGAATAGGCGTAATTTTCCATATGTTTCGACGGTCCGTACGGCATCCAATATGACGCCCATACATCATCGCGCGACGACTCATTCGTCAGCCCCGCCGTATCGGTGAACGCGGTCAGGTACTGGTTTACGCGCGCCTGAGCGTTCGACATGGTATAGAACATGTCGTCGACGGCGTCCTGGCGGACGTTGTCGAAGGTCATAAAGTGGCGCCAGAGAGAATTGTTCATAAGCCAGGTGATGTACACATTCCAGCCGATGATCTTCATAAATTCTTCCATCTTGCCGAATACCACCTCACCGAGAGCTCCGGCCTCCGGATTGACCATCGTCGCGCCCGGTGTGGCCAGCTCGCGGAACTGCGCGTAATCCTCACCTCCCGGCACCCAGGACGTTTTCTCGTAGAAAGTGTCGATCTTCGTCTTATTCGTTCCGAACTCCGAGATCAGATACGTGAGATGCCCTTTGTAGCGGTTAAAGCTATCGTTCGTATCTTTCTCATAATCATCCCAGAAGCGGTCCTCCGCGGTTTTGAACTCATCGAACATGTCCTTAAGCGCCTTCTCATGCGTCATCGCGGTCGGATCGGCGGCGTTCCTGAGAAGGAGGCCGAGATTGACGGTGGTATCGTTCATGTACTTCCGGTGGAAGTTCGCGCCGTCATACTGTTCGACCATCGCCTCGAATATCGAGTCGTATTTCTGTTCGAGACGCGTCAGCTCTTCACCCATCAGGAACTCCCGCTTCTCCTCTTCATTCATGTAGAGCGTCATATCGTGAAGTATTCCGTAGAACCGGGTGGCGTATGTCGATGTCGGATCGTTCTTGATGATCTGGAGATCCGAGATATCGACCTTCTCCACCGTGCCGAGGAAATAATGCTTCATCAGATCGCGGTAGGCGAGCCGGAACCGCTTGATCGCCAGGACATTCTCCTCGTACTTCTGATCATCGATCCGTTCGTCGATGTAGGCGCGTGAGTTCTCGTTCAGCTTTTCAGCGGCCTCCATCTCGATACTGTAGAGTACCTCGCCGAACATTTCGCCGCCCATACCGATCTTGGCGCTGTATTCGCGGTAATATTCCTCTTCCTCGAGATCGATAACGTCCCGCTCAGC
>JBDRSA010000089.1:0-7964 GCA_043825275.1 Candidatus Omnitrophota bacterium | reverse complement strand
TACATTCTCCTATTTGTCCTTGTAGCTTAATTGTATCATACAGGAATGGAGTTGAAAAGGTAAATGAGGAGGGGGAAAGCATTGCGTATGCTATCTAGTACAGAGTTCATAGTTCAGAGTTCAGAGTGGACTCGTAACGTGAGCGGGTTCAAAGTCCACAGTTCAAAGTTCATAGTGAAATTGTCCTATAGTCCAGTTTCTATGAACTATGGACTCTGAACCATGAACTGAATGGTCTTGTTACTTCGAATTCTATGAACTATTGACCGGTCGGCGTCCTTATACCGGCACTATTACCGCTCACCGTAAACCGTTAACCGTACACCGTAAACCGTTATTGTCCTTACAACGCTTTCATGACCTCCGCCCTTCGACAAGCTCAGGGCTTTTTACAACGCTTTCATTACTTCCGCTTCCGCGCGATGGAATTCCGGGATCTCGTTGGGATCGATCGGGCGTATCTGCACTATCAGTTCCCCCGATTTGATAAGATCGACTATGTCTTCCGTTTTCATTCTGTTGAATAGATTTTCCGCAAAATCCGTATCATACTGTCCGGCCAACCTCGCGATCCCCAGCGCGACCATCCGGAGCGCGCTATCAAGGTCCTCTCCGGCGGCATTGTTCTCTCTGAGATTGAAATAGTTCAGGAAAGCGAGTCCGAGTATCCCGCAATGACCGAACGGGATCGCGAACGCTGACCCTTCGCCTATCGTAAGAGAATAATCCAGGTTTACTACATACGAACGGTCGCGGAGCGGCAGACCCCCATCTCTGTCAAGAAATTCTTCGCGTTCGCTGCCATCCTCGTTCCGCGAGACAAAGGTGACCACCCTGCCTTTTCTGCCGGTCCCGTCGACCTTTTCCATCAATCTACTCCTTCCTTCGGGATTGTCGCGATAAAAATAGACGCTAATTCGCTCGCCGAGATTATACGCGATGATAGCGCCTTCTACGCTCACCCGCAATCTACCGATCGATCCCAAGATAAGTTCAGGATACTGTTCCGTCCACTTCTCCTCGGGGATCGGCACCCCGATAACGCTGGGCTCATTACCGAAGCCCTGCATGAAACTTCCGAGCATTTCCTTGTCCGCGCTGTGCATCGTTTGTATCCATTCTCCCCATTCTTCTTTCGTCTGCACGCTCGTACCGCCTTCCGCCGCAACCATCTGAAGCGTCTCTCCGCCGAAGTCCTTTTCCCTGATCACGCTTTCCGCCGTCGGCGAGGCGCGGAGATCCAGTTCTCTGGTTTGTGGTTCGACAAGCTCACCATCCCTCGAACCATCCCGAGCACGGTCGAGGGGCCGTTTTGCCGGTTCGCCGGTTCCGCTCGGCGAGGCGCGGGGGGCCGCTTCCGGCATGAGGTCATCCCGTCTGACCTCGATCAAAGCGCTTCTCTCCCTTCCCAGCGCGTATTCGTTCCAATTGCGCAGGATAACTCGCGCGACCTCCTGCCTGATCGTTTCTCCGCGAAATCTTTTGATCTTCCCGTCTTTATCTCTGATCACGCCACCGGGTTCTTCCCGAAGGTCGCGCAATTCCTGACGAACCTTCGCGATCAGAGATCTCGCTTCGCCCTCGTTGTACCCGTTCGTGAAGATCCCGTACAGGTAATTCCCGAACTCTTCACTGTCGATGATAGCATCATCCGCGAGTCCAAACGAGAGGCTCTCGCGCAATTCCGGATGGGCGATCCAAAATAGAGAAACGAAATACTCCAACTCATGAGAAATATGGTTCGTCAACATCTGGTCCTCGATACCCTGCCGAAGCGGCACGTACTCATCGTAATCGGTGTCGGTTCCGTCCTCGGCAATATCCTTCCCTTTGGCCTCTTCGATACCGAAGTGAACCAAATTGCCTATTACCGATGCTTTAGTATTCTTCCCGCGCTTTGTGGCGATCGCCTCAGGATCCATGCTCTCAGGAAGTTTCGGCGTTAATCCGGGTCTTATGTCACTAACGAATCTTGTTCTGGGTCGCGCCCCGCGCGTTACGCGCGCCGTTACTCCGAACTTATAGTGTCCATCGGGAAAAGCGTTCAATGGGGCGGCGCCGATATTGATCGTATTCGGTTCAACACCGTTCTCCCACAGAACTTTTCCTTTTAAATATTCATTCCAGACGCTATCAAAAAGAACCGCTCCGTGGGGCGTATTCACGCCAAAGGCCTGATATTGAAGATCGTCGTCAAGGATCATACCCCCTGCGTGACTGAAGTCCTGCAGCGTAACTTCGCGGATAATCTCATATCTTCCTTCTCCCAGCTTTCTGAGACCTACCCGGCCGTCTCCGAACTCAAGATATTGCGCGTCACCTTCGCCCCCTTCAGCCCGGGCAATGAGATCATTCCGAACGCCTTCAGCGATCAAAAGCTTGTCGACTACGGCTCTCAGCTGATCCTCGCTCGATACACGGGATGTCTTTCGCAGTACGCCTCCATTGGGTATCTCACGGTCAACCTGGTATGCATCCTCTCTTTGCTTCCTGAATTTTACCCTTGCCGCCGCCCCTCTGTTGGTAGCCGCCAACATTGCTTCTTCCGAAGCGGAAAGATTGAGGATCCCCGCTATCTCATCGATCCGATCCTGCAGCCGTTCCTCTCCGGCGATGGTTTCCTCATGCCGACTCAGATGATCTGTCTGGGATCGTGTTATTACGGTCAAGGTGTATAGCTCGTCGGAATACCGGTATTTTCTCAGATCGCGAAAACGTTCAAAGGCGCTTCTTTTCTTTTTCTGCACAAAAGCCTGTATGTTTAACTTTTCTGACGATACGATACCTTTTCGATAGAAGTCATCCAGAGCGCCGGTTATGGATCTTTGCTGATCACTATTTAACCGGCAGAGCCTCTCGCCGGCAATTTCACCAAAGATCTCGCGGAATTCCTCGCCCGTATACGTCTTGGTATTATTAAAACCATCTCCCCGCCCCATCAGAATCCTCGTCATGCCGATACCTTTAAATTCGATGCCGTGTCCATAAACGATCGTCTCGCTCTCGCGGATCGGAGATCTTTCGGCTACCTGATCCCTTGTGAGATGGCCAAAGAATTTTTGCTTGACCGATCCGTCAGGCAACATAACAAGGGTCGACGGCTGATCCGTATAGAACATCCTGAGCCCCGAAACCGACCCGTCCGAATTAAGAGGTATAGCAAGATTTACATCGACTCCAACCCCGCCTTCCATTACTCGACGCAGGCCTAATCGTTCTAATATTTCGTGCTCCTCTAGCTTTCTGAATGTATTCTCTTCTTCTATGTAGCCCCAAAGCTCGCCAACCACCGGCACCGGAAATCCAACTTCGGCTCCCAACTCATTGTCTTTTCTTGTAAGACTCCCCGCACGCTCAGTCGTCACATAAAGCCGCGCTTTCTCTTCTTTGCCGGGAATGGGATCACGGCCTGCCTGTGACCGCGAGAGCTGCATAAGATATTCTCGTAATCCGTCGGTATCCGCCGCACGTCCAAAATACGCTTCCGCTTCCTGCGGCGTTAAACTGACATTTGCTTCTTGTGTCCGCGAGAGAGCCGGCTCTTCTTCTGCCACCGCCGTCGGCGAGGCGCGGGGTTCAGCATCCTCCACTTCGGGCGCCTTCGCGATCATGGGAGCCATTTCATAACCTCTAGCGCCATTAGATCTTACAAGTTCCCTGGCCTCATCTCCCCCCATATCTTCCGTGCTGACTTTGATACCCTTCCTGGCGCTGCCGGAGATCGTTATCGTTTTTGCCATTTCACCGGCAAAAACAACCGCCCGGAGTTCCTTCTCGCCATTTTCCTCAAAATCCCTTAAGATCTTGACAGCCAGATCGAACGCCTCGACCTGCGCTTCATCATATGCATCATCAGCCAGACCGGGCGACAGGTATGCCGCGATCGCGATCGCTGACCTCTCCGGCAGGATCGCCTTCATGAGCGGGTCCATGCCGCCTGAAAGGAGCCGAAAATACGGGGTATCTTTCGACGCCTTCATCTTCGGGTAAATACCAACATACGAGTAGCTCTTCCCCTGAAAGAGCTTTTTGAGGTTGTCGGCGTGGAATCCTCCGGTCACAATAACGGTTGTCGTCTTTCCCGTTTCCCGTAATTTGTTGTCGATATTCTCGATGAACGCATCATCACGCTTAAGTGAATAGAGGAAGAATTTCTCCATCGTCTCCCGGTACCCATCGAGCCGCGCCAGATCATCATCAATTTTGAAGGTAAACCCGTATCGAGGGCAGTGCTTTTTGAAGAAATCGAGGAAGAGCCCCGTGCGGAACGAATCTTTTCTTTGGTTGTAGAGATCCCAATCTTCTTTGGTGAGGTCTATATCGAACATCCCCTGTATGATGGAGAGATTGCGCGACAGCTCGCAGAGCGTCTTCTGGTCGTTGTCCTTACAAAGCGCCGCGAAGATCAGCCCTTCCAGGACCCCGATCTCCCGGAAGAACGCGCGTTTGTCGAGCCGCTCATATTCATTGATAAATTCGGCGTATTTGACGAGGTTCGGGAGCTCCTTGAAGTCGACGCCGCAGAGGCGCGCCCGTTTAAAAAGGAACGAGTAGTACTCCTCTTTGGGAATATCCCCCGCGTTAAAAGCTGCGCTCCGTAATACAAGCTCCTCGATCTTCTTCTTTGAGAGCTTATCGCCGAGCATATCGAGCAGACCGCTTCGCTCTCTGCCTGCTTTCTTAAAATCTATCTCGTCCTCAACGATGAAGAGTTTGAAGAGAGAAGCGATATTCGGGACGGCTGACATATCGACTTTGAGCTTCTTTGAAAGATCGGCCAGCGACAGGGCGTACTCTTTGAAGGTGATCTCTTTTGCTTTATATTGTGTCGCGCGCTCATCCTGCGCGCGCAGTTCATCAGAGAACATCTTGAGCTTCAGGTTATTCTCAATATGTTCGATCGTTTTCAGGCACTTCTCGATGTCGTCTTTAGCTTTAAGATAATCACGATAGGTATTGAGATTCTCCATATAGTACGCCGCGTTCTCAATACCATAGAGCGTCACATTTTCCGGATTATTTATCCCGTAGGACTCGGCGCCGCTCACTTCTCCTTCCCGAACAAAGTAATCGGCAGCATTTCTCCGCGCTTCTTTGTTGGGAATATTCGTAAAGACTGAAAGGTCGTAATTCCCCGAGCCCCCTTCGAGCCCCACCAGATCGATCCCGTAGGTGTCGTTAAGATACCCGATTAAATCCGCTATCGAGCGCTGGGCGGAATAGTTACAGTGCGCGTCGCGGATATGGATGATCGTACGGGCCGACTTTCCGGGAAGAACGTCCTTGACCTCGCCAAGCCGGGCAGGTATCTTCAGGTTTTCAACGTCGACGGTCCGGCCGTTCCTTGTGTCCCCGGAATATGTCTCGGCCTGCCGCACCGCAGCATAGGAATCACGATACGGCGTGATCGTCTGCGCCAAGAATATGGAACAGATAACGATGGCCTTAAGTTTTGTCATGCCGCTCGAATTCATTCTAGGTAACATCATGGTACTTCCTATATATATGCTTATAATCCGGGCTGCCGCCCGATCTCATGCCCGCGCTAGAAGGCACAATTTCGTAAACGGCAGTCCGGTCGAACACAAACATTTTTGCGAACCTCTTCGTATGCAAAAAAATAGGCCACAGCATGATCTTTTGATCATGCATATGGCTATTTTTCAATCTAGATCTAGCGCAATTCATCTCTATCCCCCAAGAGACAGTTATCTAGATTTTAAGGTAGTGTTCGTTACAAATCACTTAAAAACAACATCCCACGATATCCTTGAATGAGATCCCTCGTCGAGACGTTCCGTCTCTTCTCGGGATGAGTACGTTGAAAAACTAATTTTTCAACGTACTCACTTTATAAACCGTTTGATTAATGGGACAAAAAATAATCTTGACAGCCGGTGCCGCCAAGCATTTCCTGCCTCAGTATAAGTATAGTATACTAATCGGCTATTTCAAGCTAATAGAACTACCTTTTTTATATCTTTACCGATATCAGGGACGGTCCTAAATCCAATCCCAGAAGTGTCCCCAGAAGAAGATATACATCGAGCGACCTGTTGTCATTACCGGATACCATGCGTCCGGCAAAGTTGGGGGTTTCCAGGAACCCCCAGGATACCACTACGGACACACCGGCATCATCTCCGGGTCCACCGGTAGTATCGTCTATCTTTATCTTCTTGAAATTCTCCAGAAACTGAGCGGCCAATTCCTTCGATTGTATCAAGACATTGGCTTCAAAGTTCTTAAAGAGCGCCGACCTCGTCCAATTAGCGCTTCCCAGGATCACCGTTTCGCCGTCTATGACAACGGCCTTCGCGTGCGTATAAATAGTAGCGTCATCATACAGCACATTTATCCCAGCCTCTTTTAATGCCTTGAAACACCACGCGTTCTTACCCTCCGCCTGCCAGCCATCCATGCTTTCCCTGTTCACAAAGTTTATGTTTTGGTCCAAAACAACCGTCACCTGCACCCCGCGCTTATGAGCAGCTATCAATTCATTGACCAGCTGGGACACACTTGATTCTTCATCATACGGCCGCAAGTTTACACTATACATCACCATATAAATAGACTCCCGAGCCCGGCCTATCGCCTCTTTGACAGCGGGAAAATATTTCCCGCCGCTTATATCCTCGACGTCCGCCTGATAACCAAAAACCCTACCGGATAGTAGGGCTATGATTAAGAGAAGAACTGTTACGCAAGTATTATGTTTTTTCATTAAACAATCGTGAATTCGTTTTTGAACAAAGAGCTTGTTCTAACTAGTACATTGTAAAATAAATTTTTACCACTGTCATCCCCACGAAAGCATGCCCTGAGCGCCGTGCCTGCCGGCAGGAAGTCGAAGGGTGGGGATCCATTGAATTTTCTCACCTGGATTCCCACCCGCATAGCGGCGAGGCCGCTGGCTTGCGCGGGAATGACAAAGGTTCAAGAATTAACTTTACAACGTACTAGATTTACAAAATACTTCGTATTTGTTTTGTAATTTATTTCACTTTATGGAGATGCATAAAGTGTCTTGCCAGCCATACTGCCTGAACCTAACTTAACCATTTTGTTGACTTCAACGAAATGGTCTCTTATGCTCTGTTTTGAGTTCAAGCACGCTGTCTTGGCCTTTTCGATGACTTGCAGAAAATTACGCCAATCTGTATAATCCAATAATTTTTGCAGATCGCGCGCCATCCAATATTCCACCTTTTTTTGGGTATAGGTAGATTCTTCGAATGTCTTATTCAAGCGAACAATCAGCTCTTGCTTCACAATCTCTCTCACTTTCCTTTTTCGAACCGTAACATTTTGTAACAGTTTCAACTGAACCAATTTTTATTTATATCGCAACGACTTCCGCGTTAATTTCCTGAATTAGTTTATCCTGTTCTCCGTTGAAGATTTGTTATCCGGGACAGGCATCAGGGTACCTGATCGTCGTTCGTATCTCATATCTCGCAAACCAAATCTTATAACCTCGTTTTGTAAAAAAGTTCATGGTTCGCCTGCAAGACATCCTCTTTGAACTATGAACTATGCACTATGAACCAGATGGCATAATACATAGCCATCCTTGGGGAACGTCCCCGGATACATAAAGCTCAGCGTCCACCAGTAGTTCATTGTTTGATCCTGTTAATTTTATCTTCTACTATCTTTAGTTTCTCCAAAATGCTTTCAAATGACGGTGGATCCTCAAAAAACATTTCCTGCATTTGTCTGTAATCTGTTTTCAAATGACTAATCTGTTCATCTCGAGGCATTAACCGTAAACTGCCGGGCTTAGCTTCTTCATAATGCGCCCAGTTAGCCTTAAAGAATAATGCTTTATGTTCAGATACATCTTTCAGTAACGCTATCTTTTCCAAGGATTTCTTATAGAGGGGAGTATTCACCATGGCGAATAAATCATAATAGTGCCGAGACATTCGTGGCGGTACATTCTTGCCTTTCGGATAATG
>JBDRSA010000088.1:0-35683 GCA_043825275.1 Candidatus Omnitrophota bacterium | reverse complement strand
GTCTGAAATAGACGTTGCCAATGCGGAAAGCGGGCCGCCCGAGCAAAATAGGGCAACCGCGATTATCAGCGCCGCGTATCGATGTACTGGTTGAATGCGAAGTACCATACTCCATTCTCTTGTCATTGGCTTCCGCGCTATTGCGGTGCACTTCTGCCAACTTTGTATCTGGTATCTAGTATCTAGCGAACCAATAGTCATGTTCCAACCTTTCATTTTGACTATAGTCGGACTCTTTTTACCAGATACTAGATACAAGATACTAGATACGAAATCAGTGACATATTCTCTATGCTCCATGCGAACGACCCAAAACCTCTCTCAAGTAATGCCCTGTAAACGAAGCCCTGTTCTTCGCGATCTCTTCCGGCGTTCCTGACGCGATAATGGCGCCGCCGGAATCGCCGCCTTCGGGCCCAAGGTCGATAATATGGTCCGCCGTTTTTATAACATCGAGATTGTGTTCGATCACCAGAACCGTATTCCCCTGATCTACAAGCGCGTGTAAAACGTGGAGCAGTTTTTCCACATCGGCGAAATGGAGGCCGGTTGTCGGCTCGTCGAGTATATAGAACGTCCTCCCGGTCGATGTCTTTGACAGCTCGGTCGCGAGCTTGATGCGCTGAGCTTCTCCGCCGGAGAGCGTCGTAGCCGGCTGCCCCAGCCGAATATACCCCAACCCCACATCAAGGAGCGTCTGCAGCTTCTTTCTGACCGGAGGAACGTTCCGGAACAGTTCGAGCCCTTCCTCGACGCTCATCGCGAGAATATCAGATATGCTCTTCCCTTTATATTTAACCGCGAGGGTCTGCTCGTTGAACCTCATCCCCTTGCATATCTCGCATCGGACATACACATCCGGCAAAAAGTGCATCTCGATCTTCTTGATCCCGTCGCCGGTACACGCCTCACACCGCCCGCCTTTTACATTGAATGAGAAGCGGCCCGGCTTATATCCCCGGATCTTCGCGTCGGGAAGCCTTGAGAAAAGATCCCGAATCGGCGCGAAACAAGCGGTATACGTAGCCGGGTTCGATCGCGGCGTCCTCCCGATCGGAGATTGATCTATTACGATAACTTTGTCTATATACTCAATGCCTTCGATCTTCCGGTGCAACCCCGGTTTTTCTTTTGAGCGGTAGAGCCGCTTCGCGAGGCCCCGATAAAGGATCTCGTCAACAAGCGTGCTCTTTCCCGATCCCGAAACACCGGTAACGCATACAAAAAGGCCGAGCGGAATGTGAACATCGATATCTTTCAGGTTATGCTCCGCGGCGCCGAGGATCTTCAGGACCTTTTTACTGACGGACCTTCTGGACGAGGGGACCTCAACAAACATTTCGCCCCGCAAATATTTTCCCGTCAGTGACTCTTTTGACGCGACAATATCCTCGAGAGAGCCGCTGGCGACAACGCTGCCGCCATGCTCGCCCGCTCCCACGCCGAGATCGATCACGTGGTCAGCTTTTCGAATTGTCGCCTCATCGTGCTCGACGACAATAAGTGTATTGCCGAGATCGCGAAGCGCCATCAGCGTATCAAGCAGCTTCGAATTATCGCGCTGATGGAGGCCGATACTCGGTTCATCCAATATGTAAAGCACTCCCACTAACCCCGCGCCGATCTGTGTCGCCAGGCGGATCCTCTGCGCCTCGCCGCCCGAGAGCGTGGAGCTTCGTCGATCGAGCGACAGGTACCCGAGTCCGACATTCCCCATAAAATCAAGTCTCGACCGGACCTCTTTCAGCGCCTGGTGGGCGATCTTCTTCCGCGTCGGGGAGAGGCGAAGGCGCCCGAAGTATTCCCGGGCGTCCTTGACCGACAAAGCGGAAACTTCGATAATGTTCTTACTCGCGATCGTTACGGCAAGGCTTTCCGGCCTGAGCCGCTGCCCTTCGCAGGTCGGACACGGTAATACCGACATACACTTATTGATCTCGGTCTTGACGTACTCGCTCTCGGTGTCGCGGAACCTCCGCTCAAGATTCGGAATGATGCCTTCAAAAAACCCCCATCCTTTGCCTTCGCCGAACATGATCGATCGTTTAATGTCCGGCGGCAGCGCCTTGAACGGGGTATGGACGTCAAAGCCGGCCCTCCTCGCGAAGGACCTCAGGAGCCGCCGGTAATACAAAACGATCCCTTTCCCTCCGCGGCGCCATGGTTCGATCGCCTCGATCAGCGCCCGGGACTTGTCGGGGATGACCAACTCCGGATCGATCTCCATCTTATTGCCGAGTCCGCCGCAGGCCGGACACGCGCCGTACGGTGAGTTGAACGAGAACATCCGCGGCGCCATCTCGGCCATACTGATGCCGCAATCATTACAGGCATACCGCTCGCTGAAAAGAATGTCTTTATTATCCGGTTCGACGCTCACCACGACGAGGCCCTTCCCGATCTCGAGAGCGGTCTCGACCGAATCACTGAGGCGTTTCCTGATCTCCGGATCTACCAGGAGCCGATCGACGACCGTCTCGATCGTATGTTTTTTGTTCTTCGCGAGCCGGATCGGGCTGTCGAGTTCCCTGATCGAACCGTCGACCCGTACCCGGGCAAACCCCTCCTTTTTTACCGTCTTAAAAAGATCGTGATATTCGCCTTTCCTCCCCCGCACGAAAGGCGCCAGGATATGTATTTTAGCACCTGCCGGCAGCGCGAGGATCTTGTCAACGATCTCCTGGGCCGATTGGGCGGTGATTTTTTTTCCGCACTTCGGACAATGAGGGATCCCGATCCTGGCAAAGAGGAGCCTCAGATAATCGTATATTTCGGTCTGCGTACCGACCGTCGACCGGGGATTCGATCCGGCGGTGCGCTGCTCGATGCTGATCGCCGGTGAGAGCCCCTCGATGTATTCGACGTCCGGCTTCTGAAGCTGCTCCAAAAATTGACGCGCGTAACTCGAAAGGCTCTCGACGTAGCGCCGCTGGCCCTCCGCGTAGATCGTATCGAACGCGAGCGAGGATTTTCCCGAACCGGAAAGGCCGGTCACGACGACAAGCTTGTTGCGCGGGATCATCACGTCTATATTTTTGAGGTTATGCTCTTTCGCGCCTTTAATGAAGATATACTTTTTTTCCATTGGGCTGAGATTGCCTTTGCGGTACCGCGACCTTTCGGTAAGAAGAAGGGACGCCTTTCCTTCCTACTCTGACACCTGTCTGTGGCAGGAAAGCCGCGTCCCTTCCTCAAATAGAAGAAAAAAGAAAGCTGTTATTTCTTTTTTTTCTTCGCTTTCTTTCTACCTCTCAACATCTTGGCCTTCGCTACGTTGCCTTTCTTGTCAATGAAGTAGAGAAATCCTTTCTCTCTCTTCACGCCGCATTTCACGACGACCTTTCCACCACCGCCCTTCTTCTTGCCGCGGGCCATCTTTGTCTTGACGACGTTCCCGTTCTTGTCAAGATAATACAGATACCCCTTTTCTCTCTCGATGCCGGTTTTGGAGACTACGGTTGCCATTATTTGATCACCCCCTTTTCATGTTAGCGTTTTTGTCACTATGTGCCTATTCGCACATTACCCACAATACCCTGTATCGTAGCGATCGCGGAGAGAACCGCCAGCTTACTCGTCTTCGGGTTATTCTCCGACGGAACGTTTTCGGTCCTGGTGACGATCACACCGCTGTTTGATCGGATCTCGAGCTCATGCGTGTTCCTTTGTATCTTCGGAGAAGCGACGATCATAACGCGCACTTTTTCAGGCGGCAGGCTCGCGAGGCTTACAACAGCCGAAACATTAATGTTTTTCGGGAACGCCTTCACCGCTTCTCGCGCGGTACCGTCAAACACGACCGTATCCTTTCGTATGCGGGCGATGTCTATCCCCTTCCGCGCGAGATACTCAGCTCCCGCGAGCGAGCGGGGCGGCTTCCTCGTTATAAGCCGCACAGAACGTATACCGCCGACCATCGACGCTTTGATCCCGTCAATACCGGAAACGGCTCCGCTCGGGATATAGACCCGCGACGTACCCTTCTCTGCTTCCCGCAAAAGCGCCGTTTGTTTCAGCAATCCGCCGACGCTCATTATGAGCACGTCTTTCCGCTTCCTGAGGCATTGCTCAAGAATCGATCCGGATACAGACGCGCTTGCCGCCTCGACGACAAGATCGCTCTTCTGAATGAGCTCACGCGTCCCGACGACCTTCGGCCGCCCCCCGAGGGACCTCTTGACCCGTACCGCCTTTTCGACGACACTGTCGGAAATAAAAGAGACGATTATTTTTTTTGAGAGCGACCGCGCGCAGGCGCGGGCGATCTCACTGCCGATCGTTCCGCAACCGATGATCCCTACTTTAATTTTCTTCATACCGCGCCCATAGCAAGCTCGATCAATAGCCGGCAATCGCCGCCTCTTTCTTCTCGCCGGTTATTTGCAGCATTTTTTCGAGGGTCTTTCTGGCCTTTTCACGTATCTCGTCGGATACTTTCACTTCGAACACCATCGCTTCAAGCGAATGCGCCACCCAGCCGAGCGTTGTCAGCTTCATGCTCGGACAGACCAGATGCGGCGTCGGCAAGTAAAACCGCTTGTCCGGATTTTCCCTCCGGAGCCGGAAGAGCATTCCCGACTCGGTCGATATAATGAACTCTTTTGATCGCGACGACTTGACGTATTTGAACATCCCGCCGGTCGAACAGATGTGGTCGGCGAATTTCAGAACTTCCGCGCTGCACTCCGGGTGAGCCACCACCTCGGCGTCAGGGTACGCCTGCTTCGTCTTTATGATATCTTCTTCCTGTACCCTGATATGCGTCGGACAGAACCCTTCCCAGAGGATCACTTCCTTATCCGGCAGCCGGCTCTGGACATACCGTCCGAGGTTCTTGTCCGGAACGAAGATGATCTGCCTGTTTTTAAGCGACCGCACCACATCGATCGCGTTGCTTGACGTGCAGGCGATATCGCTTTCGGCCTTGATCTCGGCGCTCGAATTGACGTAGCAGACGACCGCGGCTTCGGGAAAGAGCTTTCTCTTCGCCCTCAATTTTTCGACCGTGATCATATCCGCGAGCGGACACCCCGCCTCTTTCACGGGAAGCAGTACCGTCTTTTGCGGGTTCAGTATTGAGGCGCTCTCCGCCATGAACTGAACGCCGCAGAACACGATCACGTCGCAATCCGTCCTCACGACGGTCTGTGAGAGCGCGAGCGAATCGCCGGTTACATCCGCGATCTCCTGCACCTCGTTCCGCTGGTAGTTATGGACAATAATGCTGGCGTTGCGCTCCTTTTTAAGGCGCGCGATCTTTTTTTTCAGCATCTCATTGTACTGCTTGTCGTTGTTTTCTGTTCGCATGTCTCCCGCTCCCGGTTCCTACACGTGGATGATACAGTTATCTATCAATCTTGTTTTTCCTATAAATACGGCAAGCGCGATAAGCGCCTCCCCCTGCAGCGTCTTTAGATCAATGAGGTTCGCCGCGTTAACGATCGCGACGTAATCGATCGCCGCCGACGGCGCCGTGTTGACGACCTCTTCGATGGCCTCTTTGACATTCTCCGCGTTCCGCTGGCCGCCCTCGATCAGTGACCGCGCCTTCTTCAGAGAGCGGCTCAGGACAAGGGCGTCAACGCGTTCGGCGGGAGAGAGGTAGACGTTCCTCGAGCTCATAGCCAGCCCGTCAACTTCGCGCACGATCGGCTCGACCCGTATAGCGACGCCCATATTCAGATCGGCGGCCATTTTTTTAATAACGATCGCCTGCTGCGCGTCCTTCTGGCCGAAGTACGCCGTGTCCGGCCGAACAACGCCAAAGAGCTTTGCCACAACGGTCGTTACGCCTCTGAAGTGTCCGGGGCGCGACGATCCGCAGAGCCCTTCGGTCAATTTTTCTACGGTCACGAATGTGCGATGGTCTCCCGCGTATACATCGTTCGCTTCCGGATAGAACACTATATCGGCCCCCGCCTTCTCGGCAAGCCGTTCATCCCGCTTGAAATCGCGAGGATACGCGTCAAGATCCTCACCTCTGCCGAACTGCGGCGGGTTAACAAAAATACTGACAACCACCGTATCGGAATTTCTCCTGGCGGATCGTATAAGGCTGCAATGCCCCTCGTGAAGATACCCCATCGTCGGTACAAAACCGATCGTTCTGCCGCTCTTCTTCAAAGAACCGGCCTTTTCGGACATCTCACGAACGCTCGTGATAACTATCATAGCGGGTTATCCCGGTGTTCGCTTGTTACGTTTTTGTACATCTCATTCACCGGCTTTCGCGTAACGGGATGGATCAGATAGGGATCCAGTTCTTTCAGCCCGCGCAGCACAAACGCTCTCTGATGAAGCCTCGGATGAGGAACGGTAAGGCCATCCTCTTGAATGACCGCGTTATCATAGAGCAATAGATCAAGGTCGATGGTTCGCGGTGAATTTTTCGAGCCCCGTGTCCTGCCGAGCCGTTCTTCGATACCCAGTAAACTCGCCATCAATTCTTTCGGGCCGCGGAACGCCTCAATCTCCACAACAGCGTTCAAATACTTCCCCTGAGGGATGTCGCTCACCGGATCGGTCTCATAGATCGATGAACGCCGCTTCAGGGAAGCATCTTCGATCTTACTGATCTCATCGATCGCCCGGACTATAAAATCTTCACGGTCGCCGATATTCGACCCTACGCCTATATACGCCCGCGCCATATAACCGATCGCCGCCTTACAGAAGCCGCTCCTTAATTCTCCGGACGGCTTCTTCGATCCTCTTCCTGTCAACGGTCAGCGCCATACGGACAAAACCCTCGCCGTGGGGCCCGAAGCCGTTGCCGGGCGTAGCGACAATATCCGCCTTATCAAGCATAGCCTGCGCGAGGGTTGCCGAGGTATACCGGCCGAACACTTTCGCCCAGACGTAAAAGGTCGCCTTCGGCTTATCGACATTCCAGCCGATCCGGCGAAGACCGTCTACCAGAGTGTCGCGCCGCTCCTGATACCTCTGTACCGTGGGTCCGATATGACGCTCGTAATTCTGAAGAGCGACGATCCCGGATCTCTGGACCGCGGTAAAGATGCCGGAATCTATATTCGACTTCACTTTCATGAGCCCCGCTATCAGCCGGCGGTCGCCGCAGGCAAAGCCGATGCGCCATCCGGTCATATTGAACGTTTTTGAGAGTGAGTGAAACTCTATCGCGATCTCCTTCGCGCCGTCAACCTCAAGGATGCTCGGCGAACGCAGTCCGTCGTAGGCGATCTCGCTGTACGCGGCGTCCTGACAGACGATAATATTATGTTTCGCGCAGAATCCAACCACCTCTTTCAGGAACTTCCTGTCGCATGTAGCGGCGGTCGGATTGTTCGGGTAATTCAGGAAGATCATCTTGACCTTCCTGAGCAGATGATGGTTTATACTTTTGAGGTCGGGCAGAAATCCGTTCTCTTCCGTAAGCGGCATAGCGAGAATATCGCCTCCGGCAAAGAGCGCGCCCGATCGGTAGGCCGGGTAACACGGATCGGGGATCAACACCACGTCGTGGGCGTTGATAAACGCCAGCGGAACATGCGCGATTCCTTCCTTCGACCCGATAAGCGGCAGGATCTCGGTATCAGGGTCAAGCTGCACGTTAAAACGGGCTTTGTACCACACGGCAATTTCCCGCCTCAGTTCCGGCAGTCCCTGATCCAGCGCGTACCGATGCGACGAAGGGTCGCTCGACGCCCGATGCAGTTCGCGTATTATAAAAGACGGCGTCGGCTGATCGGGGTCGCCGATACCGAGGTCGATCATGTCTCTGCCTTCCTCACGCGCGCGCCGCTTCGCCTTGTCGATCTCCACAAAGAGATACGGCGGAAGTTTCTGTATCCGTTCGGAATATTCTACCTGAAACGCCATCGGCCCCTTCTTTGCTCCTGTCAAGCTATGGTATAATTTCGACCCTGCTCTTGCCTTTTGACTTGGCCATTAACAGCGCCTTGTCGGCCTTGCGAATAAGTTGCGCGGGATTTGAAGTCCTCTTGTTCCAGACCGCGGTTACACCCATACAGATCCCCAGATGTATGCCCCGTTTGCTGAACTCTTTTTTCGAGAAGAGCTCTTTCGCTTTGTCCTTCATGCGCATCGCGACGATCCCCGCGCCCTCAAGGGTCGTCTGCGGAAGGACCATCGCGAACTCATCGCCCCCGTACCGCGCCACAACATCGATATCGCGCACGCTGTTCAGAAGAAGCAGCGCGACCGCCTTCAATACTTCGTCGCCTTCCGGGTGCCCGAATTTGTCGTTGAAATTCTTGAAATTGTCGATATCCAGCATCACCAGAGCTATCGGCATCTTGTGCCTAACCGCCCGGTTCAGCTCCACGCGGATAGATTGCTGAAAATACCGGTGGTTGTAGATCTGGGTCAACCCGTCTACGACAGACTGGCGCTTCGTCTGCTCAAAGATCAGGCTGTTCTCGATCGCCGCTATCGCGTGCGCCGCCAGAGACGTAAGAAGCTTGATGTTCTCCTGCGAAAAGATCTCCGTATCGAGCGGGAACTGGGAGAAAAGCGACCTGCCCGTCCTATCCGCATTGAGCGCCGCGCGGAACCTGCAGGCCTCATCGCCTTTCGCCGAACACTCGACCTCCACAAAATTTACCCGCTGTTTCAGGAGCTTCTCAAAGATTCCTGACAAAAATCCCGCCTCAAAATAACAGAGCGCCTGCTGAGCCCCCGAGATCCCCATGCTTGTCATCGATGACTTAAGCCGCGCCTCGATCATCTTCCCATCATTCTTCACTATCTTCAGCTCTCCGATACCGAGCTCTTGGATCTTTTTCGCCACCTTATCAACAGATTGGATCCGGACCGAGAAAGCGGTCTGCTTTCCTATGTTATACGCCGTATACCGCATTCTTCCGCGCAATAAGCTCTTCATCGTAAAGAGCTTGAAGAGCGAAAAGAGCATCAGGGGCACCTGGTCGCCGATCTTCCCTTTCATCTTGGAGAATATTTCATTGATCGATATCTTGGGCTCGATCGTCTGCTTGCCCTGCGTGATCGATACGATATCCTCCAGCTGCTCGGTTACGGAGCTCAGCCGCTCGAGAAGTTCTATTTGCGTAAGGTTCGGATTAACGAGATGAGCTTTCATTTCTCCCCCCCCATGATTATGGAAATCTTATAAATACCGTAATTCCCGGTCATAACCCCAGAACTTCTTTCATTGAATAGTAACCTTTTTTCTTAGAGCGCACGAATGCCGCGGCAACGAGTGAACCGTGAGCGAAAATATCTCTCGTCTTCGCGTTGTGCGTTATCCTGATCGTATCAAAAATGCTGTCGAACGCTACCGTGTGGTCGCCGATGATCTCACCCTCTCTGATCGACTTTATCGGGGCTTTTGTCCCGCCCCCTTTTTCCTTAACTACTCTCGCGAGCTCTTTTGCCGTACCGCTCGGCGCGTCCTTTTTGTGGATATGATGCGCTTCTTGTATCCGCACTTTATAATTCTTCGAAAGCGCTTCGGCAAAATCACCGACCGCCTTAAAGAGAAGATTGACGCATACCGACATATTCGGCGATACGACAACCGCGATCGACCGCGATATCCTTCTGATCTCTTCCCGCTGCTTTTCCGAAAAACCGGTCGTTCCGATAACGACTTTTTTGCGTGATCGCGCCGCTTCTTTGAGGTGCCGTATCGATACATCCGGCGTCGAAAACTCTATCACGACAGCATTCATCTTTACCTGATCGATCGGGGACGCGGAAACCCTTACGCCGAGCTTTGTACGTTTCAGTACCGTCCCGTAATCTTTACCGATGAAAGGGCTCTCGATATTCTCGATCGCCGCGACGATCGAGAACGATCCGTCCCGCAGCGCCATTCTGGCGATACGCCTGCCCATCTTCCCGCACGCTCCGCTGATAATTAACGGTGTCTTTTTCATTTCAGCAATCCATACTCCTCAAGCGCGGTCTTCAGCTTCTTGACGTTCTCTTCTTCCATAGAGCAGAGCGGAAGCCGCAGCTCCGGATCGATCATCTTCATCATCCCCATCGCGGTCTTTACCGGGATCGGGTTCGTTTCGATGAACATGCTCTTTACGAGCCCGCAAAGCTTATAATGAAGCGCGCGGGCCTCCTCGATCCGGCCCGCCGAGAAGTGTTCGACCATCGCGGCAACATCCTTCGGCACTATATTGGCGACAACCGAGATAACGCCGGTCCCGCCGATCGAGAGCACCGGAAGGGTCAGCGCGTCGTCACCCGAGATCAGGAAGAACCGCTGAACGCTCTTCTTGACGATCCACGTCATCTGGTCGATATTGCCGCTGGCCTCTTTGACGCCAACAATATTCTTCACTTTGCTGAGAGCGGCGAATGTATCCGGTTCGATATTGATACCGGTGCGCGAGGCGATGTTGTAAATGATCAACGGGATGTCAACGGCCTCGGCTATCGCTTTATAGTGGAGATAGATCCCCTTTTGTGTCGGCTTATTGTAGTAGGGCGATATTAAAAGCGCGGCATCGGCGCCCGCTTCCTTCGCGTGCTTCGTCAGCCGCACCGCTTCGGCGGTATTATTCGAACCCGAACCCGCTATGACCGGGATACGCTTCTTCGCCGCGTCTATGACCGTCTCGACCATCGTGTCGTGCTCCTGGTGAGACAATGTCGCGGATTCACCGGTCGTTCCGCACGGAACCAGGGCGCTCGTACCGCCGGCAATTTGAAAATCAACAAGCTTCCTGACCGCCTGTTCGTCCAGCGCTCCGTCCTTGAACGGCGTAACCAGCGCCACCATTGACCCCTTAAACATGCTTCTCCTCCGATCTATATATCTTTCGTTCCGCTATACAAGAGCTCCGCTTTTCCTTCGAGAAAAACCCTCGAGAAGCGCTCGTTCTCCCGGTCGAAGTAGACCTTCAGTGTCTCTCCCCCCCAGGTCTCAACTGTGATCGGCGATTGAAATTTTTCCGACTCCGCCGCGATCAGCGCGCTTGCTACCACGCCCGTACCGCAGGCGTGTGTTTCATCCTCGACCCCGCGCTCATACGTTCTCACCTTGATCGTATTCCTGCCGACAACCTTCACAAAGTCAGTATTCGTTCCTCCCGGAGAGAACTCCTCATGGAACCGTATGCTCGAGCCGATCTCCGCGACATCGATACTCTCCAGGTCATCAACAAAATGAACGACGTGCGGAACACCGGTATTGACAAAGTTCACCATGTACGGACACTTGTGGATCATCAGGCAGAAATTCCACTTGATATCCTTCGGCTCGGTGAGCCTTACCTTTATGATATCGCCGTTCACTTCGGCGTCGATGATCCCGGCGCCGGTCTCGAACTTCATGCTTCCGGAGGCGATCCCGCGCGTTGAGGCGTAGAGCGCCGCGCACCGCGCGCCGTTGCCGCACATATCGGCCTCCGATCCGTCGGGGTTGATGATCCTGAACCTGAAATCAGCCGCATCGGACGGTTCTATAACAATAAGGCCGTCCGCCCCGATAGACCATTTCCTTCTGCAGAGGTCCTTCGCGAGGCCGGTCATCTTTTCCGGCGCGACATCAACACGGGTGCCGATCCTGTCGATTATAATAAAATCGTTTCCCGATGCCTGCGCCTTCGTGAATTCGACACGACCCATTCTCTCACCTCAAAAGATACGCCGGGATCTTCTCCCCGCGTATAAGATCTTTGTATGTTTCCCGCCGCCTGATAACATCGTACTTGTTCCCCGATACCAGGACCTCGGCCGCCCGCGGCCGTGAGTTGTAGTTCGATGACATCGCGAATCCGTACGCCCCGGCCGTCATAACCGCCAGGATGTCCCCCGGCGCGACTCTCGTCAGTACCCGCTCTTTCGCGAGAAAATCGCCGCTTTCGCATATCGGACCGACGACGTCGACCTTTTCAGAATATTGCCCGTTACGCGTCGGCCGCGCGACCGGAACGATCCTGTGATATGAACCGTACAAGCTCGGCCGGATCAGGTCATTCATTCCGCTGTCGACTATAACGAACTTTTTTCTCGGCGTCCGCTTCGTGTAGAGCACCGTCGTCACCAGAATACCGCTGTTCCCGGCGATAAACCTTCCCGGCTCAAGAATGATCTTCAGCCGCGACTTTTTCAGCAGCGGAATGATCTTCACCGCGAACTCCTGCGCCGTCTGCGGCCGCTCCGAAGAATACATGATGCCAAGCCCCCCGCCGATATTAAGATATTCGATCTTTATCGAATTCTTCGTCAGAAACGAAAGCACGCTGTTGATCGCGTTCTGGAAGGGCCGGACGCTCATGATCTGAGAACCGATGTGGATGTGGACACCGTTGATCATGCAGTTCGGATACTTCCACCTGAGGTTGAAGATCTTATGGACAGTCTCAAAATCAAGGCCGAATTTTGAATCGTCCTTACCGGTACTGATATAGTCATGGGTCTTCGGCATTACGTTCGGATTGATCCTGATCGCGACATTCACCTTTTTGTCAAGCTTCAGCGCGGCATTCTGGATCCCGTCGAGCTCTTCCTCTGACTCCACATTGAAAAAGAGTATTCCGAGTTTGATCGCCTCGATGATCTCCTTGGCCCTTTTTCCCACGCCCGCGTATACGATCTTCTCCGGGCGGACGCCCGCCAGCCGCGAGCGATAGAGTTCGCCTCCGGACACGATATCGAGCCCCGAGCCGTTTTTTACCATCGAACGAAGGACCGCGATATTCGAGTTCGATTTTACTGAGAAGCATATCAACGGCTTGACCGGGCTGAACGCCCGTCTCAATTTATTAAAGTGGCCGAGCATCGTTTTGTTGCTGTAAACATACAGCGGCGTACCGACCGCCCGGGCTATTTCGCTCACCTTTACGCTCTCACAGTACAACTCATTATGTTTCATCTTAAATTCGTGCATTGATCTCCCGGCGCCCCGCTGAACTTCGCTCGACAGAATGGCCCGCCCGCTACCGCGGGACGGTCTTCTTCCGCCTGATGGACCTCTTCGACCGGACCGAAACGACCGGATCAAAGAGCTTTTCGATCTCTCTTTTTACGAATACGCCGGAGAACTTCTTCAGAACGATCTCCGGAATATTTTTGATCTCCAGAGCGTTGTCCGCTGAGTACTTAACAAGCTTGCCGACGACGGAATGGGCGCTTTTGAACGGAATGCCCTTTTGTACCAGATAGTAGACGATATCTGTCGCGTACAACGACTCATCCTTCAGGCGCTCCTTGATCGAATCCTCCTTGAACGTGAGCGTCTTCATAAGAGCCGCCATCACCTTGAGTTCATCGGCGACGATCTCGATCGAATTAAAGAGCGGCTCCTTGTCCAGCTGCATATCCCTGTTATACGTAAGGGGCAGCCCCTTCATCATCGTTAAAACGCTTACTAAGTTCCCGTACAATCTCCCGGCGTATCCTCTCGTAAGCTCAAGAACATCCGGGTTCTTCTTCTGGGGCATCAAAGAGCTCCCGGTGCAGTACGATTCGTCAATATCTATAAAGTCGAACTCTTTTGTCGACCACAGGATCAGGTCCTCGGAAAGCCTCGAAAGATGCGTCGCGACAATGGACAGCGCGCTTATGATCTCGATCACAAAATCCCTGTCGCTTACCGTATCCAGAGAATTGCTCGCCGGCTGGACGCGCAATTTCTTGAGCGGATCCACCCCTTTGATCAGATCCGAAACTTTTACGAAATACGCGGCCGCGTCAACTGGCGTTCCGGCGAGAGCGCCGGACCCCATCGATAGTGTCATATTTTTCGCTATGCAGTTCAGTCGTCTCCAATCTCTCTTCAGTTTCTCGATATAGGCGTTCAGATAATCCTTCAGGTAGACCGGCTGCGCGTGCTGCAGATGCGTAAATCCGGGGATTATCACCGGCGCGTTCTTCTTCGCGAGCTTCGCGATCGCGCCAGCCAGCTGAGAGATACAGTACTGCACATGCTCGATCGATACATGGCAGTACCCCTTCATCGCGAAGACGACCTGATCGTTCCTTGAGCGCGCCGTATGAAGCTTCAGCGCCAGATCGCCGACCTTCCTCTGAAGATAATTTTGGATATCGGTATGGATGTCTTCGCTTTGGTCGCTCGGCTTGAACGCTCCGTCCACGATCGTTGAAAGGAGCGTCTGCATCGCCTTCGTAAGTCGAGCAGCCTCCTTCGCGTTCAAGTATCCGCCCTTTTTTAATATTTTGACATGAAGCAACGAGCCGAGAACGTCGAAGAAGGCGAGCTTCCTGTCGTACTGTATCGATTGAGTGAATCGCTCGACCAGAGGATCGGTCTTTTTACTAAATCTCCCGCCCCACATCTTCGAACCCATTATCTTCTCCAATAGGTGTCTTCTGTTGCGCCGGATATTTGATCCGAGTCATTGCTGTCCTAATTAACCTTTTGTCATTCCCGCCCGCGTTCCCGTGAGTCACGGCTCCGAAAAGGCTGCTTCTTGTAAAGATCATCTTTTATACGACTCTTTAAAAGAACCTTTGTACGGCAATCCGAACAATTCTATAAAACCCTTCGCGAGCGTCTGGTCGAACTGGTCTCCCTCGCCGTACGTCGCCAGCTTCTCGCTGTAGAGAGAGCGCGGCGATGTCCGCCCGACAACGATACAGTTCCCTTTATGAAGCTTCAGCCGCACTGTGCCGGTAACGATACGCTGTGTCCGGGCAACGAACGCGTCGAGAGCTTCTTTCAGGCGCGTATACCAGAGGCCATAATAGACCATCTCCGCGTATTTCAACGCGATCGACTCCTTGAAATGGAGAAGTTCCCGGTCCAGCACCATCGCTTCAAGCGCCTTATGCGCCGCGAAGAGAACGGTTGCCGCGGGCGCCTCGTATATTTCTCTCGATTTTATACCGACGAGGCGCGACTCGATCATGTCGCTGCGGCCGACACCGTTCGCGCCGGCGATCGTTCCGAGCTTTTGGATAAGCGAAACCCCGTCAAGCGCTTTTCCGTTCAGCTTCTTCGGAACGCCGCGGTCAAAATAGATCTCGACATAGGCCGGTTGTGCCGGAGCATTCCGAACGCTGGCGGTAATCCGGTAAATATCTTCCGGGGGCTCAAAAGCGGGGTCCTCGAGCTTCCCTCCCTCGATCGAGACCCCCCAAAGATTGACGTCCAGTGAGTAGGGCTTCTTCTTCGTAACATCGATCGGGATGCGGTGCTTTTTCGCGTACCGGATCTCCTGGGGCCGGCTCTTCAGCTCCCACTCCCGCACCGGCGCGATCGTTATCAATTTCGGGTCGAGAGCGGCAACCGTCACTTCGAACCGGATCTGGTCGTTCCCTTTTCCGGTGCATCCGTGAGCGACATACGCCGCCTTTTCGCGGTTCGCCGCCTGAACGAGGCCTTTCGCTATCAGCGGCCGCGAAAGCGCCGTCGCCAGAAAATACTCGGACTCGTACACCGCGTTCGCCTGTAACGAGGGAAATACAAAATCTTTGACGAATTCCTTCTTCAGGTCAT
Organism: Candidatus Omnitrophota bacterium; assembly: GCA_043825275.1. Classification (GTDB taxonomy): domain Bacteria; phylum Omnitrophota; class Gorgyraeia; order 2-01-FULL-45-10; family JBDRSA01; genus JBDRSA01. The sequence continues at coordinate 20,265 of JBDRSA010000088.1, read as the reverse complement.
CGACGATGACCTTTGACGCTCCGGTTGCCAGCGCCCTCTTTTTTGCGGCCGAATAATTCGATTCCTGGCCGACATCCGCCATATACGCGACGATCGAGAACCCGCGCTCGGCGAACCACTTGATCGCGCATGAGGTATCGAGCCCTCCGGAATACGCCAGAACCACTTTCTTTCCCATAACCTCTCCTTAAAACGGCAGTACCGTACCGGCCTACTTCAGCAGCCGAAGGAGTATCGCCTTCTCCGTATGCATCCTGTTCTCGGCCTGGTCATAGACGATCGAACGCGCGCTGTCGATCACGCCATCGGTTATCTCCTGCCCGCGGTGGGCGGGAAGACAGTGCATGACGAAACAATTCTTCTTCGCGATACACAGCTGTTTCTCGTTCACCTGGTACGGCCTGAACGCCTTCAGCCGTCTTGTTGTCTGACTCTCCTGCCCCATGCTCACCCAGACGTCCGTATACACCACGTCGGCCCCGGCGATCGCTTTCTTTAGGTCGTTGGTGATCAGTACTTTCGACCCGGATCGTTTCGCGAACTCCTTCGACTGTTTTACGACATACGGTTTCGGCTCAAATCCTTTCGGCGTCGCCACCGTTATGTTCAGCCCGACCTTCGCTGAAGCGCACATCAGAGAGTTCAACACGTTATTTCCGTCACCGACATAGGCGAGCTGAACACCTCTGAACGCGCCGAACTTTTCGGCTACCGTAAAAATATCGCAGAGCGCCTGACAGGGATGCGCTTTGTCACTGAGCCCGTTCACCACAGGCACCGTCGCGTAGCGCGCGAGTTCTTCGGCCTCAGCGTGATCGAATGTCCTCGTTATGATCGCGTCGAGATACCGCGACAGAACACGGGCGACATCCTTCGCGGATTCACGTTTTCCCATTCCGAGCTCGCTCGGCCCAAGATAGACCGCGTGCCCGCCGAGCTGGACCATCCCCACTTCGAATGAAACTCTCGTTCTGTTGGAGGGTTTCTCGAAGACCATGCCGATACATTTACCGTAGAGCGAACGGGCGTATCGTAACCTGTTCTTCTTCACCTGTTTCGTACGGTTGATGATATCATATATCTCGTCAGCTGAAAGATCGCTGATCGACAAAATGTTTCGTTTCATACTCGTCCGTTTTCCCCTGTTTCCCGTAAAACATTGTCCAGGATCGCTATCGCCTCTTCGATCTCACCCGCGGTGACCGCGATCGACGGCATGATCCTGAGAACGTTCGTTTGCGTACAATTAATGAGGAGCCCCCGGTCACGGCACGCGTCAACGATCGGGCCGCCGTCTCCGGAGATCTCTATGCCCACCGTCAGCGCCATCGCCCGTATTTCTTTAATGCGGCGGTACTTCTTCTTCAGCCCCTCAAGGCGCTTTTTCAGCACCCGTCCTTGTACCCGGGCGTTCTGTATAAGCCGCTTGTTCGCTATCGCATCGAAGACTCCGAGCGCCGCCGCGCACACAACAGGACTGCCGCCGAACGTCGAAGCGTGCGAACCGGGAGTCAGAATTCCGGAGAACTTCGAACGCGCCACCATAGCGCCGATCGGAAGCCCGCCGCCGAGCGACTTCGCCAGCGTCATGACGTCAGGAACGATCCCGTAATGCTGATAGCAGAACATCTTCCCGGTCCTTCCCATTCCGGTTTGTACCTCGTCGAGGATCAGAACGATATCTTTTGCGTCACAAAGTTTTCGTATCGCCCGCAAATACTCTTTTCGGGCGATATTAATGCCGCCTTCACACTGGATCGGCTCGAGGAGAACAGCGATCGTTTTAGGCCCGATCGCTTCTTTCAGCGCCTCAAGGTCGCCGAAAGGTACGTGCAGAAAACCTTCCGGCAAGGGCGCGAAACCGTTCTTCACCTTATCCTGGCCGGTCGCCGTGATCGTCGCGAGCGTCCTTCCGTGAAAAGACTTTCGCATCGTTATGGTCTCATACCGCCCCGAACCGCTTCCGTATTTTCTGGCAAGCTTTATCGCGGCTTCGTTCGCTTCAGCGCCGCTATTACAGAAGAAGACCTTGCCGGGGAACGAATTCCGTACGATCGTTTGCGCGAGCGCCCCCTGCTGAGCCGAGTAATAATTATTCGATACATGCAGCAATCTGCCGGATTGTTTTCTCAGAGAGCTGACCACCGTTCCGTCGCAATGGCCGATACCCGAAACGGCCCACCCGGGGAAAAAATCGAGATACATGTTCCCATCGGCATCCCAAACACGGGACCCCTTCGCGCGGTCGAAGCAGAGAGGCGTTCTCGTATATGTCTTCATGACATACGTATCGTAGCGCTTGACAACTTCCGCGGTCTTCTTCCCGATACCGCGAATTCTCTTCTTATTTTTCATCGTATCTTTTTTTCTCTTTTACCGGCGACTGGAAGCTGGCAGCTGGTAACTATTTAACTATCTCCGTCCCTATTCCTTTGTCGGTAAATATCTCAAGAAGCATCGCGTGGGAAATGCTCGCGTCCAAAATATGCGCTTTCTTTACCCCGCCCCGAACGGCATTCGCGCAGGAATCCGCCTTCGGGATCATGCCGCCTTTGATCTCGCCCTTATGTATCAGTTCCCGTATCCTTTCGATCGATATGCTGTGATAGATCGAGCTTGGATCCCTGGTGTTCTTCAGTATCCCCCTCACATCGGTCAGCAGGACGAATTTCTCCGCTTTCAGCGCGACCGCGATCTTGCTCGCCACATCATCGGCATTCACGTTAAGAATGTCCCCGTTGCGGGCGATCCCCATCGGATATATGACCGGGATGACGTCCGTTTCAACGAGCCGTTTTACCACGGTTGTGTCGATCGACACCGCCTCCCCGACAAAACCGAGATCGACATCGGTCCGGACCTTTCTGGCGCGGACCATATTATTCTCCTTACCGCTTAAGCCGAAGGCTTTACCGCCGACTTTTTCGACGGAACGCACGATCCTCTTGTTCACGCCTCTCAGAACCGTATCGACAATGGAGACGGTCTCCTTGTCGGTGACACGGAATCCCATAACGAACTCCGGCAGCTTACCGGAGTTCTTCATCGCCTTACTGATCAAGGGGCCGCCGCCATGGACAATGACCGGCCTCATGCCGGCGTAGCTCATAAAGACAATGTCCTGAAGGATACCCGTATCGCCGCCTTTTTCGCCGATGACCGATCCGCCGTATTTTATGACCACGACCTTTTCGAAGAACTTCTTGATATACGGAAGCGCTTCGATCAGCACATCGCTCTTCTTTATCGCGCTTCTCATTTCTTTCATAAGGACCTATAACCTTTTAAACGGTGTATCCCGCGTTAATGTCTACATATTTCTTCGACAGATCGCACATCCAGCCGGTCGCCTCAAGAACACCGCTCTTTACGTCTATCGTTATCGTGATCCGGCTCTTCGTAAAGATACTTTTCAGTTTTCTGGGGCTGACGCCCTTCGCCTTCCCCCCTGCCGCGACGACCTTGACCGGCCCGATGGATATTTCGAGCGTATTTTTGTTGATATCGACGCCGCTCGCCCCGCACGCCGAGACGACCCGTCCCCAGTTGGGATCCTCGCCGTAGAGGCATGTCTTCAGCAGCATCGAATTGCTGAGGCTCCGCACCATGCGCCGCGCATCCTCGTAACTACCACAGCCCCTCGCTCTGATCTCCACCATCTTCGTCGCGCCCTCGGCGTCGAGAACGATCTTCTTCGCAAGCTCTCTCGTGACATGATCCAGCCCCGCCTTGAACGCTGAAAAAGCGCGGCCTTCCTCGATGATCTTCGGGTTTCCGGCAAGGCCGTTCGATAAAATAAAGACCGAATCGTTGGTACTCATGTCGCCGTCAACGGAGATCATATTAAATGACTGCCTGACCGCCTCAAATAGCGCCTTATCGAGCAGCCGCTTGCTGATCGATATATCAGTCGTCAGAAAGGCGAGCATCGTCGCGTGGCCGGAAAGCTTCATGGTCGGGCAGATCATCCCCGCCCCCTTGCAGGCGCCGCCGATCAGTCCGGTGATCTCCTTCAGCTTGACCTCAATACAGCTCTCCTTCTTCACCGTATCGGTCGTCATGATCGACTGGCTGAAGGCTCTTCCATTTTTTCTGTTCATTCCCTCAACGAGCTTCGGGACTTTATTTACAATATTCTGGATCGGCAACGGCACACCGATGATCCCCGTCGAGGCCACCAGGATCGCCTCCGCTCCGACACCGAGCGATCGCGCGGCGCTCTCGGCCATGAGTTTCGCGTCGCGATCACCGCGTTTGCCATTGGCGCAATTCGCGTTCCCGCTGTTGACGATCACTCCCTGAACGAATCCGCCTCGAAGATGATCCATGCTGAGCGTCACCGGTGAGGCGGGGAACTTATTTGTCGTAAACGCGCCCGACGAAGTCGTCGGCACGACCGAATAGATCAGCCCGAGATCCGGCTTTCCCGATTTTTTGATCCCGCAGCTGAGTCCGTTGGCAAGAAACCCCTTCGGTGTCGTAACGGTCCCGTTCTTTGTCAACCGTGGTCGTTCGTTCATAGCCGGCTCCGATACTATTTTTGCGCGCGTTAGAGCGCGAGACCTTCCGTTTCTTTAAACCCGCACATTATATTCATATTCTGCACCGCCTGCCCGGCCGCGCCCTTCAAAAGGTTGTCGATACAGGAGACGATGATAACGGTCCCGCCTCGCAGCACCGCGCCTATTTCACATCGATTCGACATCGCGACATTCTTTATCTGGGGGACGCTCCCCGCTTCTCTGATACCGACAAAAGGCTTACCTTTGTAAAAGTCCTCAAGTGCGCTCAGGATCGACTTTTCCGTTACCTCTTTTTTCGGACGCGCGTATATCGTCGAGAGGATCCCCCTGTTCAACGGAACGAGATGCGGCGTAAAAACAATATCGATCGGCTTCTTGGAGGTCTCGGAAAGTATCCTGACGATCTCGGGCTTATGCTGATGCTCATTCATCTTGTATGCCCGAACGCTCTCATTCACCTCGCCGAAGGATAGCTGTATGTCGGGCTTTCTTCCCGCTCCGGTCACGCCGCTCTTTGAGTCAGCGATCAGGCCATCCGGGTCGATCAAGCCGCCGGCCAGAAGCGGGATAAGAGGAAGAAGAATGCTGGTCGGATAACACCCCGGATTCGCGATAAGTTTCGCTTTCTTGATCTCGGCCGTAAAGACTTCCGAAAGCCCGTATACCGCTTTTGCGAGGTTCCCGGCGTCCGTATGCTCGGAGCCGTACCATTTCGCGTAGAGATCGGCGGAGAGACGGTAATCGGCGGAGAGATCGATGACTCTCTTTCCGCGCGCGAGATACTTCGGCGCGACGGCCATCGAAACTTTGTGAGGGAGAGCCAGGAAAACGATATCAACACAGTCTATCGAAGCGCCGGTTGTGTCGGGCTTTTTGCAAACTACATCGCATCTTCCGGCAAGGCGCGGAACAATGCCGCTGATCGGGCCTTCCGCGTCAACGATCGCCGTCAAAGACGCGATCGACACGCCTGAATGCCCTGACAATATCCAGACAAGTTCCTCTCCCGTGTAACCGCTGGCGCCGACTATCCCTACCTTTACCATGATCAGCTCCTTACAAATATAGGTATAATGATTAGATATTAAAGTAAAAAACCCATTCTGTCAACTAAAATATCGTCGGAGTTGACCGGAATGGGCTTAAAAATTACAGCGATTATACTGTTAACGTTTCGTGAACTGGAATCTTCTCCTTGCTCTCTTTCTTCCGTATTTTTTGCGCTCTCTCATTCTCGGGTCACGGGTCAGAAAGCCGGCTTTTTTGAGCGGCGGCTTCAACCCTTCCTCCATCTTCACCAGAGCCCTTGCGATACCGAGCCGCATCGCTTCGGCCTGTCCGCTGATACCGCCGCCGTTTATATTCGCGGTGATAGCGAACTTTATCCTGCTCTGAATGTTCGTCAGAACAAGCGGCTTCATAATAATGAGCCGGTGCGTCTCGCGCTTAAAATATTCTTCGAAGTGGCGCTTATTAACGGAAATATCCCCGTCTCCCGATTTAATAATAACCCGGGCTACCGATTCTTTCCGCCGTCCGGTCCCTATGCCGTATATTTGAGTAGCCATCGCTTGAAGCTTCCTATTTGATCTCGATCGGCTTCGGCGTCTGCGCGGCGTGCGGATGATCCGCGCCGGCGTACACCTTCAACCGTTTCATAAGTTGATCCGCAAGCTTATTCTTCGGCAGCATCCCCTTAACCGCGTGCCGTATCACATATTCCGGTCTCTTGCTGAGCATCTTCTCGAGCGTCGTTTCTTTCAGGCCGCCCGGATACGCGGAATAGCTCTTATACGTCTTTACGGCCTTCTTGTTCCCGGTGACACGGATCTGAGAGGCGTTGATAACAACGATACCGCACCCCGGATCAAAATGAGGAGCGTACAGCGTGCTGTCCTTCCCTCTGAGGCGGCTCGCGACACGTGTCGCGAACCGTCCTAAGATCTGATCCTTCGCGTCAACAATGTTCCAGCTGACAACCCTGTCCTTTATATTCGGCATTAATGTTTTCATCATACAATTCCCATTTTTTAATGAGCATAAATGCTACCACATATAGACTTGTTTGTCAAACTTATTTATAATTAACTGGCTGTTCAGTCACATGTCACAAGTAACAAGTTGTCACAAGTCTTGTAACTGACCTGTGACCTGTGTCTTGTGACTTGTTTACAATACCCCTCTCTTACCCAGCTCGTTCCGCAGCTGCCCGGCTGACTCAAACCGAATCGAGTCTATGCCCAGGGCGGTCGACCCGGAAACGAGATCGTCCCGGTCGTCAATATAGAGCATCTCCGAAAAAGAGGCGTTTCCGGCGCGGGCGGCAGCCTCGTAGATCCTGATATCCGGCTTCAGGCATCCGACCTCATACGAAAGGATAAACCCGTTGAAGGCCTTCATGATATGGTACTTATTTTTAATGTACGTGAAATGCGCTTCGTTCGTGTTCGATATCAGGAAGACCGGACAACGCTCCTTCAGCGTCCGAACGATCGCGCACACTTCCTCATCCGGTTCAAAAATATCGTGCCAGATGTCGAAAAATCCATCGTACGAGATCCCGATCGAGAGCATTGATCGAACGCGTTCGTAAAATTCGGTCGTGGAGACCTTCCCCTCGTCAAAAAGGCGGGTTACCTCGGAATCAAAGAACATATCATGGACCGACTGCTCGTTGAGCCCGAAGCGGCCGGCGAGCTTCTTCGCCGATATGTGGTGATCGAACCTGATAACGGTATTGCCGAGGTCGAACATTATGAGCTTGTATTTCGATCGCGCGTCATTCTGAATATCTCCCGCGCCGCATCGTATATTCATCCCGCACCGTCCTTTATGCCGAATTCCCTGATTTTGACAAACGGAGATTATGTGGTATTATTATACCATGAACACTTTCTTCCGGCATAAATTATTCTGAGGAGCCCATGGAAATTGAAGTGAAATTCAAGCTCACGAACATGAAGGCGATGGAAGACAGCATCAAAAGATCCGGCGCGAAGAAGATCTCCTCCGAACACGAAGAAGATTTCTACTTCGACGACCGAAAACGAACCCTGCGCGGGAAGGTTCTCGTCCTCCGGATCAGAAGGATCGGCAGGCGCGGGATCCTGACGATGAAATACAGCTTCAAGAAGAAGTCGAAACGGTTCAAGATGGTCGAGGAGATCGAGATCCCGACGAACGATTTCCACAATCTGAGGTTTATCTTCGAGAAGCTCGGCTATCGGATCGACGGATTCAAGGAGAAGCGCCGTCAGACATTCCATCTGAACAACGTAAAGATCCTTATCGACCGGCTTCCCTTCCTCGGCTTCTGGATGGAGCTCGAGGGCGGCGTTCCCGACATAGAAAAAGTCGCCCGAAAACTGAATCTGAAAATGGCCGACGCGAACACGCTCTCATACGGCCAGCTTTTCGCGAGATTTCTCAAGGATCACGCCTCGGAGCTGAAACCTTACAAGCGCCGCGTCGATATCTTCAGTTTTGAATGTGAAAAGAGAACGGGCCTCTTCCCCTACCGCTAATACCTGACCTTCATAAGAAAAAGGCCTTTTGCGGGCGCCGTCGGCCCCGCGCGCCGCCGGTCGCGCGCATTGAGGATACTTCGAACGTCGGCAGGCCCAAACCTTCCCTTGCCGACGTCTACCAGGGTCCCGACGATGCTCCGCGCCATATTATAAAGAAACCCATCCCCTTCGATATCGACCGTGAGCCGGGAACCTTTCTTCTTTATCGCGAGATCGCTGATCGTTCGAACCGAATTCTCTCTTTCCCCCGCCTTTGACTGGAACGACCTGAAATCGTGTTTTCCCACCAGACACTGCGCGCCCCGGCGCATCGCTGCCGGATCAAGCGTCTTCGATACCCACATCGCGTACGGCTCCATGAACGGGCTCACCGTTTCGGTATTCGCGATCAGATACCGATACCATTTCGATCGGGCGTCATACTGTGAGTTGAAATCGTCCGGAACCCGGCGCGCGCCGGAAATAACGATATCCCGCGGAAGGAGGCTGTTCAGCGCCGACTTGATCGAACGCGGAGCAAGGGATGACGATGTTTTAAAGTTCGCGGTTTGGCCCCTGGCGTGAACGCCGGCGTCGGTTCTCGAGGCCCCGATAAGCCGCACCTTTTCGCGAAGAACATCCTTGAGGATCTCTTCGATGGTTCGTTGAATGGAGGGGGCGTTCACCTGGTACTGCCAGCCGGAATAGGCGGCGCCGTTGTACTGGATAATAAGCCTGATGTTCTTCATGGATAGGGGAGCAGCCCCAGGCGCGGACATGATGAAACAACTATATATTCAAAACTTTTTTTATTTTTATGTAGAGGTGCTCGAGTTCCACGGGTTTACAGATATACTCATCCACTCCGACGCGGAACCCCTTTTCGATATCGGCGATCATGGTGCTTGCCGTTACAAAAACGATCGGGATCTTCTCGGTCTGTTTATCGAGCCTCAGCTGGGCGTACACATCCATGCCGGAAATATCGGGAAGCTTCAGGTCGAGCAGGACGATGTCGGGCTTTTCCCGCTTCACCGTCTCGATCCCCTCTTTTCCGTTCATGCAGCACTGGACCGAGAATTCGCGCTTTTCGAGGTAGTTCTTCACCAGCATCAGGAGTTCACCTTCATCCTCGATCATGACGATCCTTTTCTTCATAACTGAAGCTCCTCCTCTTTTTATCGCATCGATTCTTACCGAATGAGCCGCTCGGCTATCTGGATCGCGTTGAGCGCGGCGCCCTTGCGCAGGTTATCCGAAACGACCCACATCGCTATGCCGTTGGCGACAGAATCGTCTTCCCGTATCCTGCCGACAAATACGTCGTCTCTCCCCTGGGCGTCCAGAGGCATCGGATACCGCTGACGTGAAGGTTCGTCGACCACCGTGACGCCGGGCGACGCCCTCAGTATCTTCCGAACCGAGCCTGCCGACAGACGCCTCTTGAGTTCTACACAGACGCTCTCGGAATGGGCGTAGAGGACCGGGACCCGAACGCACGTCGCGTTGACCTTGATCGAATCGTCCTCCATGATCTTCTTTGTTTCATTCACCATCTTCATCTCTTCCTTGGTGTATCCGTTCTTCAAAAAGACGTCGATCTGCGGAATAAGATTGAACGCTATCGGATGGGGAAATTCTTTCGGAACGATCCTCTTCTTCGCGAGAAACCTCTTCGACTGCTCCAGCAATTCGGCGACTTTCTTCTGTCCGGCGCCCGAGACGGATTGATAGGTCGTAACGACTATTCTCTTTATTCCGGCGGCCTTGTGGATCGGCCAGAGCGCGACGACCATCTGGATCGTCGAGCAATTGGGGTTCGCTATGATCCCTCTGTTCTCCCGGATCCTGCGCGCGTTCACTTCGGGAACAACGAGCGGAATATCGTCACGCATTCTGAAAGCGCTCGTATTATCGACGCATACAGCGCCGGACTTCACCGCGCTCGGGAGAAACTCAAGGCTCCGCTCAGCGCCGGCGCTCGAAAGCACAATATCAATATCCTCGAACGAATCATGGCCGAGCGCTTCTACTTTCTGATAACGGCCTTTAAAACGGAGCTTCTTTCCTCTCGACCGCTCGCTCGCCAAAAGCCGAAGGGTCCTGACCGGGAACCTCCGCTCCTCCAGTAATCTCAAAAAACAGCCGCCGACAGCTCCGGTCGCGCCGACAATGGCCACATTCTGTTTCTTAACGGCCCTTCTCATAGATTCTCCGCCACCATATCGCCGATCTCGTTCGTCGAATGCCCCATTTTTCCCGCTCCGAGGCTCTTCAGTTTCTTCCGGACGATCCCGATAACGGCTTTCTCGACCGCCTGCGCCGCCGCGCGTTCACCGATCGTATCGAGCAGCATCCCGAGCGCGCAGATAGCCGCGAGCGGATTAATAGCGTTCTTTCCGGTATATTTCGGCGCCGACCCGCCGATCGGCTCGAACATCGACACCCCTTTCGGGTTGATGTTCCCGCCGGCGGCTATGCCCATGCCTCCCTGGACCATCGCGCCAAGATCGGTAATGATGTCGCCGAACATATTGTCGGTAACGATAACATCGAACCACTCGGGATTTTTTACGAACCACATCGTCGCGGCGTCGACATGAGCGTAGTCCGTTTTGATATCCGGGTACTCTTTTTTCACTTCATCGAACGTCCGCTGCCACAGATCCCAGGCGTACGTCAGCACATTCGTCTTCCCGCAGAGCGTCAGCTGTTTTCTCCTGTTCCGTTTTCCGCAGTATTCGAACGCGTATCGGATACACCGCTCGACGCCCTTCCTTGTGTTGTACGAAATCTGGATCGCGACCTCATGCTTCGTGTTCTTTTTCCTGAACTCCCCCATCCCCTTGTACAGGCCCTCCGAATTCTCGCGGACGACGACAAAATCGATATCGTCCGGCGTCTTCCCTTTGAGCGGACAGAAATCGGCGTTGTAGAGCTTCACCGGACGGAGGTTTATATACTGGTCGAGCGCGAATCTCGTCTTGAGGAGGATCCCCTTCTCCAGGATCCCCGGCTTTACATCCGGATGCCCGATCGCTCCCAGAAAGATAGCGTCATACTTCTTCAGGTTCGCTACCTCTTTATCGGTAATGGTCTTCCCCGTAGCGAGATACCGGTTCCCGCCGTAATCAAAAACTTCTTCGGTATATTTGAATTTAAATTTCTCGGACGCGGCCTTGAGGACCTTCCGCCCCTCCTCGACCACTTCCGGACCGGTCCCGTCTCCCGGGATGACCGCGATTTTATACGCGCGCTTATTCATCTCATCCTCTTTTTCGTATAATTCATCAGTCCGCCCGCTTTGACTATCTTCACCATGAACGGCGGATATTTTTCGACTCGGTACTTCTCTTTTCTAGTAACGTTCGTAATGACGCCGCTGGCGGTATCGACAGTAAGCTTGTCGTTCTGCCTGATCCGCTCCGAGGCTTCCGCGCTCTCCATGATCGGCAGGCCGATGTTGATCGAGTTCCTGAAAAATATCCGCGCGAAACTCTTCGCGATAACGCAGGATACCCCCGACGCTTTGATCGCGACCGGCGCGTGCTCCCTGCTCGATCCGCAGCCGAAATTCTTGCCGGCAACGATAATATCGCCCGTCTTTACTTTCTTCTGAAAACTGTCGTCGATGCCTTCCATGCAATGCCGCGCGAGTTCGGCCCGGTCGGTCGTATTCAGATACTTCGCCGGTATTATCTCATCGGTGTTAACATCGTCCCTGAATATGAACGTTTTTCCCTTGAATTTCATGTTGAAGCTCCGTTTTTTAAAGAACGTCGTCAGGGTGGGCGATCTTCCCTTTGACGGCGCTTGCTGCGGCAACCGCGGGGTTCGAGAGATACACTTCGCTCTTCAGATGTCCCATTCTGCCCACAAAATTCCTATTCGTCGTCGCGATAGCCCGCTCCCCTTCGGCCAGGATGCCGACATGGCCGCCGAGGCACGGCCCGCACGTCGGCGTCGAGAATATTCCTCCCGCCTCAACGAAGATCTTCGCCAGCCCCTCCGCGACGGCCCGCAGATAGACGCTCTGCGTGCCCGGGATAATGATGAGCCGGACCGACGACTTGATCTTCTTCTTTTTGAGGATCTTCGCCGCGACCCGCAGGTCCGAGATCCGGCCGTTCGTGCATGACCCGATCACGACCTGGTCAATGGCCACATTCTTCACCTTTGAGACGCCCACCGCGTTGCTCGGCAGGTGCGGCAACGCGACCTGCGGTTCGATCTTCCGTACGTCGTATTCCCGTATCCCGCAGTAACTGCTGCCGGAATCGCTCTTCAGGAACCTGCCGATCCTGTTCCGGGGGCGGTTCTTGATCGCTCGAATGAATGAAAGCGTCGCGCGGTCGGGGTGGAAGATGCCGCTCTTCCCGCCGGCTTCGATCGCCATGTTCGCCATCGTAAACCTATCGTCCATCGGCAGCCGTTCGATCGCTTCTCCGCAGAATTCCATCGCCTTGTAAAGCGCGCCGTCGACCCCGATATCGCCGATCGTGTAAAGGATCAGGTCCTTGCCGCTCACCCACTTCTTCATCGTTCCGAAATAGCTGAACTTCATCGATTCGGGCACCTTGAACCAGCACTTTCCGGTCGCCATGGCGCGCGCGAGATCGGTCGATCCGACCCCGGTCGAGAACGCTCCCAGCGCGCCGTACGTGCACGTATGAGAATCGGCGCCGATCACAAGGTCGCCGGGAAGGACGAGCGCCCGCTCCGGCAGAAGAACATGCTCGATACCCGCCCTGCCCACCTCGAAGTAGTTCGTGATATTAAAACGCCGCGCGAATTCGGCGAGACGCTTACTCTGATTCGCGCTCTTCCGGTCCTTGTTCGGCGTAAAATGGTCGGGAACGAGCGCTATCTTTCTCCTGTCAAACACTTTCTTCGCGCCAAGCTTTTCGAATTCCTCGATCGCGAGCGGCGCGGTAATATCATTGCCGAGGCAGAGATCGACGGACGCGTCGATCAGCTTCCCGGGATGAACGCTTGTTTCCTTTGTGTGGCGCAGCAGAATTTTTTCAGTGATCGTATTCGGCATTGTTAATCCTTTTGTAACAGATCGGCTTCAGAAGGAATTTCATCAATCCCCCCAAAGGGGGTATCGGGGCCTTTCCGGCTCACCGTAAAATATTACGGCAAGAATTCCTCCTTGAATTTCATACACTTTACTCGGTCGGTATTTACGGAAAATGATTGTTTTTATATACCTGAATCCGACTCGTAAAGTGTGAAATTCTACGTCGGACTTATTCGCCTACAAAGCCCCGATACCCCCTTTTGAGGCTTTTGCAGGACCTTATGCCGAGGCGCGCTTCCTAAGATTGAACTCTTACATCCTTTTTGAGTTCTTTCAGCATGGCTGTTTCACCGCAGTCCGGGAAGTGAACGCACCTAATACATTCGTTCCAGATCTTATGCGGAAGGTTCTGTTTATCGAACGGCGCGAAACCTCTCTTTTTGAAAAATTCAGGGGCGTACGTAAGAGCGAAAACGCGGCTCAGCTTCAGGGCCCGCGCCTCTTTCAGGCAGCTTTCCAGCAGCCTCCTGCCGATACTCTTCCTCAACTTCGACCGGGCAACCGCCAGCGATTTTATCTCGCCGAGATCCTCCCAATCTATGTGCAGCGCACAGCAACCGTAAACGGCCTTCCCTTCAGTATATACAAAGAAATCTCTTATATTCTCGTACAGTTCATTCAAAGACCGCGGGAGCATTTTGTTGCGGGCGGCGTAATACTTAATGAGCTTGGCTATTTGCTTTACGTCGGTTACATTCGCTTTTCGTATCACGATATACCGTCCTCGGTCCTTACCGCAGTCTTCATGCTGAGTTATGTCTCCCGCATCCGGGCGCACCCTGCCGGATATTTTTAACAGAGCTTTATTATACCGAAACACGGCCCGCATATCAATCTTTTTAAGGCCCTGACGCGTATCAGTATTTCCCGCCCTGTGAAACGAAAAAGTTCTCAGGGTCAGTGAGGATCGGCTTGTACCCTTTCGGTACCGGGAACGGGAACGTCGCTATCTCAAAAACACCAACCCCTAACCGCACGGCCGTCATCGCGACCCCTTTTACGAGCCCGGTCGTCATCCCCTGGAGAGATCCGCCCTTCTCCTTCTCCTTTACGGATTGCTCCATTATCTCAAGATAACAGGTCGTTACGTTACAGAATCCGCGCCCGAGTTTTGTGAGCGCGTTATTACCGTAGCTTGGGCGTGCGGATATTCCCGATATAAACATCATTATCAGGAAAACTGCCGATAATCTCGTCAGGCGTGAAGTTATCTCTTTCATGAACATTGCCTCCTATTGCTGGGGAATCGTCAGAATGGAGCTCATCAACCTTTTCGTATACGGATGCTCAGGATGAGCGTACACATCCGCGCGGCAGCCGGACTCTACGATCTTTCCTTCAAACATAACGGCGATCTCATCCGCCATATATTCTACCACGGAAAGATCGTGTGAAATAAATAAATAGGTCAACCCAAGCTCCTTCTGGATCCGCTTTAAAAGATTCAATATTTCGGCCTGGATCGAGACATCGAGGCTCGACACCGGCTCGTCGCAGATAATGAATGAGGGGCTCGCCGCGATCGCCCTGGCGATCGCTATCCGCTGGCGCTGCCCGCCGCTGAATTCATGAGGATACCGGCTTCCCGAGCTGCCCGTCAATGAGACCATTTCGAGAACTTCGCGTAATTTCTTCAACCGATCGGCCTTCCGCGCTCCCCGGACCAGCAGCCCTTCGGTGACTATACTCGCGACGGTCATCTTCGGGTCGAGGGAGCTGAACGGATCCTGAAAAATATACTGAAGCCCGGACAACGCGCTTCGGTCGACCGCGCCGCCGGCGTAGACGCTCTTCCCGTCCACAAGGATCTCACCGTTATCAGGCGCTATAATACCGGCGATGATCTTACCAAGGGTCGTCTTTCCGCTGCCCGACTCACCAACAAGACCAAGCGTTCTCGACCGCGGAATTCGCAGCGTCACTCCGTCTACCGCCTTTACCGGAATCAAGCCGCCTCCGAACGCGCCCTTTCCGGCCGAAAAATATTTGTAGACGTTCACTGCCTCTATCACCGTCTGTTCCTCCAGCAGGCGCAAAAATGGGCCGGTCTCTCTTCCGTAAAGGGCGGATACGCTTCAACGCATCGCTTCTCTCTATCGGCGCATCGCGGATAGAACGGGCAGCTCCACGATCCGGAAGCGGCCGCGCGCCGGGTCATCCCTGGTAGCGGCCTCTTCCCCGGCCTCGGAACAGCGTCCATCAATCCCCGTGTATACGGATGGAGCGGATCGGTGAATATCGATCCGGCTTCGGCGTATTCAACGATCAAACCCGCGTACATAACGGCGACATGATCCGCAAGCGCCGCTATGATCCCGAAATTATGGGTTATCAAAAGAACGGCCATGCCCCGTTCCCGGCGAATGCGCCCGAGAAGCTCAAGGATCTCCTTTTGAACCGTAACATCGAGCGCCGTCGTCGGTTCATCGGCGATCAGGACCGACGGGTCGTTCGCCAGCGCGATCGCCAGCATCGCCCGCTGTCTGAGACCGCCGCTTAAGGTGTGCGGATAGCTGCGGTAAACCCGTTCGGCGTCACGGATCTCTACCGATCGCAGCAGCTCGACCGCGCGCGTTTTCCGCCGGGCCTTCGAACGCGCGCTTGGGCGCTCACGAAACGCCTCTTCGACCTGGCAGCCGACCGTAAACACCGGATCAAGCGAACTGAACGGATCCTGAAATATCATCGAAATTTCTGTCCCTCGCACATTTCGCATCAGTCTCGGCGAAAGAGCCAAGAGCTCTTTTCTCCGGAACGTCACCGATCCGCCGACGATCCGTCCGGGTTTCGGGACCAGGTTCACTATCGAAAGCGCCGTTACCGATTTTCCACAGCCCGATTCTCCGATAAGCCCGAGGACCTTCCCGGCGAATAGCGCGAAGCTGATGCCGTCAACGGCTTTGGTTACTCCTTCGTCGGTGTAGAAATACGTTCGGAGGTCTCGGACCTGGAGTAGGGGGTTATTCATAGTCTCAATGTGCTATCCGGTTCATAGTTCATAGTTCAAATTACGGTTTACGGCGTACGGTTAACGGTTTACGGTTAAACGATAAAAATAGATCGGTAGATTTTTTAGAAAATTATACCATATTGCGTATTTTGTATGACGGGTCGATTTTTTATTCCTTTACCGTACGCCGTTAACCGTAAACCGTTCACCTCGTATTCGCCCCCCTCAACCGCGGTTCAAGCAGATCCCGCAGTCCTTCGCCCAGGAGGTTATAACTCAATACCGTTATAAATATAATAACTCCCGGAAATACCATCAGCCACCAGGCGACACCGAGCGTGGCCATGCCCTCTTTCAGCATGTTTCCCCAGCTCGGATCCGGCGGCTGAACGCCGATCCCGAGGAAGCTGAGCGCCGATTCAGTAAGGATCGCGCCGCCGATCCCGAGCGTGGCGCTCACCGTGACCGGACCGATCGCGTTCGGGATCAAGTGTCTGACGATTATCCAGACATCGGACGCGCCGAGTATCCTCGCGGCGTGAATAAAATCCCTTTCCTTGAGAGATAGTATCTCGGCCCGCAGAAGGCGGGCGATCCCCATCCAGCTGGTGAACCCGATGATGGCCATGATGTTGAAAATAGACGGCCCGAGTATCGCGATGATCGCCAGGATCAAAAAATAGACCGGAAAGCAGAGCATCACGTCAATAAATCTTGTGATACCGGCGTCAACCCATCCGCCGTAATACCCCGCCGCCGCCCCGAGTATAATGCCGATACTGCATGAGATGCCGACGGCGATAAACCCGATCGACAGTGACACCCGCGACCCGTATACGATCCTGCTGGCGACATCCCTTCCCAAAGCATCGGTCCCGAGAGGATGTTCGGCCGACGGCGCGTTGAGCGCCCGCGATAGATCGATCTCGGTCGGGTCGTGTGGAGCCGCCAGCGGAGCGAAAATGGCTATGGCCGCCAAAGCGGCGATCACGACGCCTCCAAAAACCGCCAATCTATTTTTTAAAAGGTTCTTGATCATGATCGCGCTCTCCGGCCCCCGTCCGCTATCCGTATTCTCGGGTCAGCTATCGAATACGATATATCCGCGAGAAAGTTTCCGATCAGCGTAAGGATAGCGCCGATACTCAGGACGCCCATGATCGTCGTTATATCCCTCGTCATGACCGACTCAAAAAAGAGCCTGCCCATGCCGGGGATCGCGAAAACGGTCTCAATGATCACGCTGCCGCCGATCAGGCCGGGGATCGCCAGCCCCAGGATCGTAATTATAGGAAGAAGCGCGTTCTTAAGCGCGTGCTTATAGATAACCGCGTACTCCGGGAGCCCCTTCGCGCGGGCCGCGGTAATATAATCCTGCTGTAAAATGCCGATCATAGACGATCGGGTATACCTTGAAAGCCCGGCAAGCCCCCCGAACGCTGAAATGCCGACCGGGAGAACAAGATGCTTCATTACGTCGGCCACCTTACCGAAAGCGGAGAGATACTCATGATCGACCGACACGATCCCCGATAGGGGGAGCAGCTGAAGCTGGATCCCGAAAAAGTCCATTCCGAGAAGCGCTATCCAGAATCCGGGCGTCGAAAATCCGATAAAAACCGCTATCGTCGCGAGCTTGTCCGTTAGAGATCCGTGTTTAAGGCTCGCCATGATGCCGATCGGTATCGCGATCATCATGATCAGGATGAGGCTCATAACGTTTATCGCGACGGTGATCCCGATACGCTCGGTGATCATATCGATCACCGGCCTCCCGTCGACCATGGATCTGCCGAAATCGAATCGAACAAAATCCCTGAGCCATCTCAAGTACTGAATGTGGACAGGCAGGTTGGCTCCTGAGAGCTCTTCGAGCCTGATCCTCGCTTCGTACGATATTCTGGGATCAAGCCCCGCCTGGAGATCAGTACTCTTTCCGGGGGCGAGCTTCACCACAAAAAAAGTGACAACGGTAATACCGAAAAAAAGCGGTATCAGGCCGGCGACTCTGCGGAGGATATACCGCCTCATTGGAGGCTATCTCTTCGTTTTTCGTTGAAGTACGGTCCCGCGGGGATTTCGTGAAGCAGGTTCGGGGAGGTCTCGACGATCAGAGAGGAGAGTCGCGTCAACACCATGCACCAAGGGGATTTCGATCGGTTCTGTTGTTATTCAAACAGCGAAACGGGCATCTTCTCACTGATCAACGTCTTATTTTCCATATCAAATTCGGCGATCGCGGAATTGAGCGCCGGATAGGTCGCGACGACAAAAAGGTCGGCTCGCGGGCTTCCGTTTTCTACGATATACAGCCTGCTCCCCTCTTTTACGGCGCTTGCGCTGCCGGGAGAGAGCGCGACGTACACTCTGCCGATATTCTCCATAAAAAGAACACTGCTTATCTCACCGACGGCGGTAAAGGTCCCCTCGGAGAAGTTAACCCCTTTCGGTACATCCACAACACCGTGGGGTTCGGCCGCGGGAGCTTGCGGCCGCTCGATCTTGCCGGTAACGCCAACTTTTGTCCGGTGCTCATACTTTGAGAGCTTTTTAGCGAAGTCGCTCAGATTATCATTTGAAAGCCGCAGCAGCGCCTTCGTCTTCGCGAGTTCCTGCGAAAGAGAGCTCTTCTCGGCCCGGAACTGTTCGGAAAGCCGTTTTCGCTCAGCTTCGACCTGGACAGCCACCTGCTCAAGGTTCTCCCCTTTCGTTTGGGTTACCTGATCCTTCAGCTTCTCGATCTCCGATATCTGCAGAGCGATCCGTCTCTCATTCATCAGGTCGGACTCCTTCAACTTCGCGTTCTGCGACCAGACCTCGCCGATCTGCTTGTTCAGCGTCTCGATCGTCTCTTTGTCTTCCTGAAGCTGTCCAAGATAGACCTTTCGCTCCGCGTTCAGCTCATCTATTTTGATCTGGAGCGAAGATACCTTATTGTCGAGAGACTCGGATTTTTTCGCGTACTTTCCGATCAGCAGCTTCTCTTTGTCTCTGGTCTTCTCGGAAAGCTCCTGGTCCTTCTCTTTGAGGTTCTTATCGAACATCTCCTGCGCCTTCGCGACCTCTCTGGCCGACTCCGCCTTCACTTCATCAAGCTGCGCGGTCAGATAATCTATCGTATCCTGCGCCTGTTTGTTTGACAGCAGAATGGATTCTATTTCTTCTTTACTCGTCTTAATAGTCCGGTTTAATCCGTTTATTTTATCTTTCGCGTTCACAAGCTGCGCGGACACCTCATCGGAATGGATCTGATGCCGCTCAACCTCAGTCTGAAGCTCCGTTATCTTCTCACTCAGCACCTCGCTCTTCTTCTGATAATGGATCTCAGCTACCTTCTTCTCGGCGTCGATCTTCCCCTGGAATTCCCTCGTCCGAACCTTGTCCTCTTCTTTCCAATCGCTTCGGGATTTCGCCAATTTGTTCTCAAGCGACGTCGCTTTCTCTTTCTCGGCATCGATCATTCTGGCGATCATCTCCTTCTCTTTACCGAGCTCCCGGATCTTATCCTCGAGGGCCGCTATCTTCTTTCCCGACTCATCCGCCGTCCGCTCAAGCTCTTCCTTCGCGAGCGATATCTGATCGATATACGCCCTGTTCTGCGCTTGAAGACGGCCGGCCTGCTCCTCAAGCGTCGCCAGTTTCGCGCTGGATCTCTTTTCGGCGGAGCCGGTCTTCTCATCATACTCGATCACGATCTGAGCTGTCTTTTTTTCGAGTTCGGCTTTGGCGGATAGCCGCACTTCGGCCATCTCCCGCTCGGCCGCCGCCTTCTGCTCTTTCAGCTGCGCCGAAAGCATCTCGACCCTCTTTGGGTTCGCCGTCGTCTCGTTCGCCAGAAGTTTCTTCACGGCGTCGAGCTCACCGAGCAGCTTCGCCTTTTCTTCCTCAAAACCATAGAGCAGCTTCGTTTTTTCATCCGCCCACGTATCCTGGCTCCGCAAAATCTTGCGGTTGAACTCTTCCTGTACGGCGGTACGCGCGGCCGCGAGCTTTGTATTGTCTTCCTGCCGCACTTTATCGACCTCCGCCTGGTAAAGAGCTTTCAGCTCTTTCGTTTGAAGGTCGATCGCGTTGAGCCTCTTGGTGTGAGCCTGCCGCTCTTTCTCAAGCAACCCCTTGACCGCTTCAAGCTCTCCCTGAAGGGAAGCCTTCTCGTTTTCGAAAGAGCCTTTCAGGAGCGCGCTTTCGTTGTTGAAAAGAACC
>JBDRSA010000087.1:0-11110 GCA_043825275.1 Candidatus Omnitrophota bacterium | reverse complement strand
TATTATGAGTTTGAAAAGAAGATCCACAAGGCAAAGCGTTCGCCGAGTGTTGAGGCGACGGGGTCCTTCGGGAACGCCGGAGAGTGGTTCGGCGGCGAGCATGGCTCGGCGCCGCGAAATACGCCGCGCCTGGGTCCCCAGTGGTACGCCGGCGTAAAAATGAAGCTGCCGATCGGCGGAAGTACCGCTGAGTACGCGCTGACGGGAGAGAAATGGCCCGCGGTCGTAAGTACCTTCCAGGGAACGGAAGCGTTGACGCATTCTCTCAAATTTTACTTGTTCGACAAACTCAAGATCTATTCGGAATATCAGGAAGCCGATATTGAATATATCAGGGCGAAACAGGAACACGAAAAGACGTCACAGGATCTTACGCTCGAAGTAAATGAAAGCTATTATAGTCTGAGAAAAGCATTGTTGCAGCTCGATGTCGCCGCCGCGAAAGTAAATTATCAGGAGCAGGAGATCGAATATACGAAGATGAGGCGGGGGCTCGATGAGATCCCGGACTCAGCGCTGATCGAAAACCTGATCAAGCTTTCTCAGGAGCGTTTTGGGCGCTTTCACGCGCTGACCGAGTACTATATCGCGATCTGTACGATGGATAAAGCGATCGGCATAGAGGACTATTTAAGTGTTGAGGAAGAATAGATTAGAATTGTCTAAAACAAGAGAGCATCTCAATTTCTGTCATTGCGAGGAGTCCCGCTGAGTGGGACGACGAAGCAATCTCAGTCAGAATTACCAAAAGCGAGATTGCCTGCCTGCCGGCAGGCAGGCTTCACTCCCTTCGCTTTGCTCGCAATGACGAGAGGGGATGGGATTGCTTCGTCGGCGCTTCGCGCCTTCTCGCAATGACGTAACTTGGACAACAATAACAAGAGGTGATCTTATGGAACAGATGTCACCGTTTCCCGGTAAAAGACCGTCATTTTTTAAGCGGGCAATAGCCGCGCTACAGGGAAAATTGAAGGTTAAGAACGTCAAAAAGAGTTTTTTCATCCTGGTCATCATCATCGCCGCGATCGCCCTGCTCGTCGCGAGGACATCTCAAAATATCATGAAGGTATTCTTCCCGAAAGAAGAGGAGAAGGGGCCTTCTGTTGTCTTTGAGGAAGGGCTGAACCCCGTAAAGGCGCTGAAGGTGAAGCGTATGGATTTCAAGGATACGCTTCCGACGATGGGGAACATCAAGGGTTTTAAGGAGGTGGACCTGAAATTCCAGGTGAACGGTATCATTGAATCGATCAACTTTGAAGAGGGGGAGAAGGTCCAGGAAGGCGATATTATCGCGAATCTCCAGCAGCGGGACGCGCTTTTAAAGCTGAAGTACAGCGATCTCGAGCTGAAGAAGGCCAAGAAGCTCTTTGAGATCGGAGCGATCGATACCATAAAGGTCGAGCAGGCGAAACTCGAATATGAATCCGCCAGGAGTGAGCTCGATAAGACCAATATTTACGCTGTCAGCGCGGGCCTCATGGGGACCCGGATCATTGATGTCGGCAATTTTGTCACTTCGAATGACAAGATCGGGACCTTTATCGACATCAAGAAAGTCTTCGCCGATTTCAATATTATCGAGAAGGATATGGCGAAGGTCGCGCTCAAGCAGAAAGCCGATGTTTTTGTTGACGCGTATCCCAATATGTCGTTTGCCGGCAAGATCGACAGGATCGCGCCTGTTGTCGAGGGCCGGTCGCGGACCCAGAATGTAAAGGTCGGCCTCGACAACAAAGAGGGCAATTTGAAGCCCGGCATGTTCACCAGAGCGGTCATCTATACCTATGAGAAGAAAGACGCGCTCGTTATCCCGGCCTCGAGCGTTAAACGAAAAGAGGACCAGAGCTTTGTCTTTATCATTCACGAGGAGAAGCCCGAACCCGATGAGGACGTTCCTGATGAGAAACATGACGCGAAAGACGAAGTCCCCGCTGAACAGGTCCAGCAGGTCGGCGTTATAGAGATCCGGTCGATAAAAGTCGGCTACATGGCCGGAGATCTGATCGAAGTGGAAGAAGGATTGAGCGAGAACGATCTTATCGTCGCGGAGGTGTACGATGAATATGAAGATAAGACGCGCGTTGAGATCATGGAGATCCAGGACGGGATCATGTAGGGAGTAACGTCACTTTTTTGTATTAGATACCAGATACTATGTTCAAGTCGCTCGTTACGCAGCATAAAGTAAACCCATGAACCTACCCAAACTTTCAGTATCAAGGCCGGTGACGATCATTATGATAGTCGCGGGTATCCTTATCTTCGGAACGGTAGCTCTTAGTATGATCCCCCAAGAACTTTTTCCCCAGATCGTCTACCCGCAGCTGACTGTTGTTTCTCCGTATGCGAACGCCGCGCCCGAAGAAATTGAAACGCTGATCACGAAGCCCATCGAAGAAGCGGTAGGAACCGTATCGGGCGTCAGGAGGATCCGTTCGGTATCAAAAGAAGGGCTCTGCATGGTAATGGCGGAATTCGGCTGGAACCAGAATATCAATTTCGCCTCACTCGGGATCAGGGAGAAGCTGGACCTGATCAAAGAGAGGCTGCCGCGGGAGGCCGAAGAACCGATCGTCCTGCCCTTTAACCCGTTCGATAAGCCGATCCTTATACTGAGCGTCACCAGTTCAAAGGACCGTTCGCCGGTCGATCTCAGAGATCTTACGCGGCGCATGATCAAAGACGAGGTGGAAAAGATCGACGGTGTCGCGGCCGCGGCGATCTCAGGCGGCTTGGAGCGCGAGATACTCGTTGAGGTGGATCAGGATAAGCTTCAGTCACGGTCGATCTCGCTTTTGGATATAACCAAAGCGGTTTCTCAGTCCAACCTCAACTACCCGGCCGGAACGATCAAAGAGAGTTTTTATGAATACCTGGTCAGGACGCTCGGTGAATTTGAACAGGTCAGTGAGATCGAGGGGATATCGATCGGTTCAGCGGATGACGATCCGCAGAAAGAGCAGGAGCGCCAACGCAAGGAAGAGGAGACGGGGCGCGGCGAGATATCGGCCGATAAGCGGCTTATCTACTTGAAAGATGTCGCGACCGTACTGGACGGGATCAAGGAGCGAACGAGCTATTCGCGATATGACGGCAGGGAGAATATCTCGATCTCAATCCAGAAACAGGCGCTCGGCAATACCGTAAAGATCATAAACAAGGTCAAGGTCAAGCTTAAAGAGCTGGAGGAGGACCTGCCGGACGATATCGGCATCCAAATCGTATACGATCAATCCGTCTTTATTAAGGAATCGATCAGCGGTGTGTGGAACGCCGCGTGGCAAGGCGGCGTTCTCGTATTTTTCGTTCTCCTCTACTTTCTGGGAAGCGTCAGCAGCGCGCTGATCGTAACGTTTACGATCCCAATATCGGTCGTCGCGACGTTCGTATTGATGTTTACCGGCGGCATATCCATCAACATGATGTCGCTTGGCGGGCTCGCGTTCGGCGTCGGGAGCCTTGTCGATTGCGGTGTTGTCGTCGTGGAGAATATATTCCGGCATATACAGATGGGAAAGGAACGGAAAGCGGCGTCGGTCGTGGGGGCGGACGAGGTGTTCGTCGCGGTCACCGGATCGATACTTACCACGGTCGTCGTGTTTCTGCCGCTCATATTTGTTGTCGGGATCATCGGCCAGATCACAAAAGACTTCGCGCTGACCGTAACGTTCTCGCTTTTGGCGTCCCTGGTCGCGTCGGTGACGATCGTCCCTCTTTTAGCGTCGCGTTTCATCGCAGCCAGGGCCGGCCCGCTGATAGATGAAGATTTCGAGGGGGTTGACAAGGAGAACGAACCGGTACTCCTTCGCATCATCAGGAAGTTCTACGCCGGCCTGCTCCAGCAATTCGTCCGCCGCAGAGCGCTCTATTTTTTCTTAACGATCGTACTATTTTTCGCGAGCCTCTCGCTCTTTCTCTTTATGGATATGGAGCTTATGCCGAAAGTCGACCAGGGGCAGTTCTTTGTCAAGATCGATCTCCCGTCGGGCGCGCGCGTGCAGGTCACCAACGATATCGCGGCCGTGATCGAGAAGTATATCATGAGTATACCGGAAGTGAAGAATGTCAGTACGACCGTCGGTTCGACGAAGGAGTCCTCGACCCGCCATGTCTCCGAGCGTCTCGCCTCGAATCAGGCGGAGATAGCGGTCAACGTGCGGGAGAAGCGAAGAGTAACGAGCCCGGAAATCGTTCAGCTTATTAAGAATAAGTTCTCCGGAGTTGATCTCGGCGGCGCGCGGATCGAGTACACCCTCCAGGAGAATGTTCTCGCGACAGGGGCCGAAGCATCAGCGCCGGTCGCGATCCGGATCAAGGGCAATGAGCTTGACGTTCTCGAAAAATTGATGCGCGAAGTCCAGAAAAGGCTGTCTGAAATACCCGGTATTTACGGCGTTAAGAACGATCTCGCGGAGCCTTCTCCCGAGACGAAGATGTTCATCGATAAGGACAAGGCGGCTCTCTACGGTCTTTCGGTCGTCGATATCGCCCAGACATCGCAGACAGCGCTGAAGGGATTGATCCCCTCGAAATTCAAGGACAAGGGGGAGGAGATCGACATCCGGGTACGGTTACGGAAGAGCGATCGCGATAGCTTTAACAAATTAGGAAGGATCCAGCTCCACTCTCCCGCCGGTTTTGAAATCCCTTTATCCAGTGTCGCCACCTTCGGGATGGGAAAAGGGCCCAGCGCGATCAATCGGATCAACCAGGAGCGCACGATCATGGTCTTCGCGAACGTATTTAAAAGACCGATGAAGGAAGTGACGATCGACATCGAAGCAATACTGGACAAAATGGATATCCCGAAGGATTATTTTATTAAGATCGCCGGAGAGTCGGAGGAGATGAAGGCCTCCTTCACCAGCATGCAATACGCGATAACCGCCGCGATCCTTCTGGTCTATATGATCATGGCCGCGATATTTGAATCGCTCTGGCAGCCGCTCATTATTATGTTCACCATTCCGCTGGCGCTTATCGGCGTGGCGATCATACTCTTTATAACCAGGACCAGCGTCAGCGCGTACGTTCTGATGGGGGTCGGCATGCTCAGCGGTATCGTTGTCAATAACGCGATCGTACTGATCGATTGTATCAACCTCTTTGTCGCGCGCGGAAAGGCCGTCAAGGACTCGGTCATACAGGCCGCCAGCGTCCGGCTTCGTCCCATCCTGATGACCGCGGCTACGACGATCCTGGGGCTTATCCCGATGGCGTTTTTGGGCGGGAAGGGGTCCGAACTCAGGTCCCCAATCGCCATCACCGTTATGGGCGGGCTTACCGTCGCGACCTTCCTTACGCTCGTTTTCATTCCGGCGCTCTATTTGACGATAACGGAAGCTTTTGATAAGCTCTTCAATCGGGGCAAGGCGTGAATCTTCCCGAATTTTCCATAAAAAGACCGGTCACGATGCTGATGATCTATATCATCCTTGTGCTCGTGGGCGTTCTCTCCCTCTCACGAATGCCGGTCGAGCTCTATCCGAATATCAGCTTCGGCGAGATCAGCATTATTGTATACATCAGGGGCGGGATCCCTCCGTCGGAAGTCGAGACGATGGTGACCCAGCCGATCGAGGAGGCGGTCGGGACGGTAAGCCATCTGGAGGAGATGCTCTCGATATCGAAAGAGGGCGAATCGACGGTGGTGCTCAGCTTTACGCCGGGTACCAGTATGGATTTTGCCGCTCTTGAGGTCAGAGAGAAGTTCGCGCGCGTCAAAAATAAGCTGCCGAAAGAGATCGAAAAGCCGATCATCGCCCAGTTCAAACGGTCGGACGTTCCCATCATGATCGTGGCGGTCACCAGTCTGAAGCGGACGACCGAGGAGATCCGCAAGATCGTGGAGGAGAAGATCAAAGACCCGATCAAGCGGGTGAACGGCGTAGCCGACGTGGAGATCGCCGGGGGAAGGGAGCGAAAGATCCTCATTGAAGGGGACCAGCAGAGGATGGCGGCGTACGCTGTTTCTCTTGAGCGGATCATCGGGTCAGTCGGCCAGAATAACCTGAACCTTCTGGTTGGGGAGGTTGAGCGGACCAAGGATAAATTCGTCATACGGGCGATCGGGCAGTTCGCTTCCGTGGATGAGATAAAGAATATCGCCGTTTCGACGCTTCCTGACGGAACGGCCGTCCGGCTCAAGGATGTGGCGCGGGTGGTCGATTCGTATCTCGAGCCGAAAGGGTACGCGAGGATGAACATCAGGCCGGTCGTTTCGCTCTACCTTCAGAAAGAGTCGACCGCGAATACGATCCTGGTCGCCAAAGAGGCGGAGAAGGTGATTGAGGATCTTAAACAGATAATTCCGAAGGACCTCCAGATGGTCATAACGAGTAATCAGGCGGCCTTCATCAAAAAATCGATCGATAATCTTGTGGCTTCTCTGATGCGCGGCGCGGGGCTGATCATGCTGGTTCTGGCTTTCTTCCTCATAAAGCTGAATGCGGTGTTGATCGTCGTCTTTTTCGGCCTTCTTGCCCTGGTCCTCTTCGCTCCTGTCGTCGTGCTCTATCCTTTATTATTAATAATTTTAACTACCTACATTATTGTGCGGAAAGCGCGGCCTATTCTTATCGTAACTTCTTCGATTCCCATTTCGGTCATCATTACATTCTGCTTTATGCTCCCGATGAAGCTCAGCGTTAACTTCATGACGCTCTTCGGGCTGGCGCTTGGCGTCGGCATGCTGGTCGACAACTCAGTCGTCGTTTTTGAGAATATTTTGAAGAAGAATGAAGATGGACTGGGCCCTATCCAGTCCGCCATCCAGGGGTCGACCGAGATGTGGATGGCGATATGGGCCTCTACGCTTACTACGATCATCGTCTTTTTGCCGATGGTGTTTGTTGGTGAAGAGATTAAGCTTCTCTATGGGGGCGTCGCCTGGACGGTCACTTTCTCGCTCGTTATATCGCTCTTCGTCGCCGTGACGATCGTGCCGCTTTTAAGTTCCCGGATCAGGTTTTCGGTCAAAGATATCCCGGGAAGGCATGATACGGGAGGGGTCGCCGGGTTCTTCACGGCGCTGTATAAAGCACAGCGTAAGGCGCTCGTGTTCATCATGAGAAGGGCGCTCTTCTTTCATCCCGCGATGCGGCTGCTCATATTCTTTATGCTGGTCGGGGCGATCCTCGCCGTGTCGTTGTTCGTGATGCAGGGACTGGGTATGGAATTTCTCGGGACGACCGAGCAGGCGAAGTTCACCATTTTTATCGAACTTCCGACGGGTGTAAAGCTTGAGGTGTCTGACCGGTTCGTCAAGAGGATCGAGGCATTGGTAAAGGAAGTGCCGGAGGTAAAGACGTTCTCCGCGCGGGTTGAAGCGTGGTCCAGCAAGATCTATGTTGAGCTGATTGAACAGAATAAACGGCAGCGGACCGTGCAGGAAGTAATTGACGCGCTCAGGCCGAAGACCGACAGGATGAAGCCGGCCTTTATTTACTACGAGGAATCCCAGGAAGTCGGGACGAAGGAGGTCGTTTTGGACCTTTTCGGGTATGATTACAATACGATGCGGGAGATCGCGGTGTCGATGGCCAGCAGGCTGAAATCCATTCCCGGATTCACCGATACAAAGATCAGGATGAGGGAAGGGAGGCCGGAACTGGGCCTCAGGGTTGACAGAGAGAAAGCGTCCCTTCTGAACTTGAATGTAACCGATATCGCGAATATGATCCATGGCCAGATGCGGGGACTTCGGGCGACCCTCTTTCATACCCGCGCCAGCGAGGTCGAGACGATCGCCCGCCTTGATGAGAAGTACAGAAAAACGTTCAAAGACGTCCATAAACTCGTCCTCCAGCGGGAGGACGGTCAGAAGGTCCTTGTCGATCAGGTCGCCGATTTCAAATTCGGGCTCGGTCCGAGCGAGATCTGGCGAAAAAATAAGATGAGGATGATCCAGGCCAGCGCCAATATCGGGCAGCTTTCGCTGAGTGATGCCGGAAAATTGACCAAGGAAGCTTTGGGCGAAATGAAGCTTCCCGAAGGGTATTACTATCGGCTTGGAGGAGAGTATCCGACAATGATGGCGACCCAGAAGCAGTTTAGGAGCATTATATTTCTCATTGTCGCGTTGATATATCTCGTTCTGGCGTCTCTATTTGAGTCATATTATCAACCGATCATAATTATGATCAGCGTGCCGCTTGCGCTTATCGGTGTTGTGGTCTCGCTGAAGCTTGCCGGAAAGTCGGTTGGAATGGGCGTATTAGTAGGTCTTATGATGCTGGGGGGGATTGTTGTTAACAACGCGATCATTCTTGTTGACCATACCAATAGCCTTAGAAAGAATGGATTAAGCCTGATCAAAGCGACGATCATCTCCGCCCGTGATCGGCTCAGGCCGATCCTAATGACGACAATTACGACGATGTTGGGGTTGCTTCACATGGCGATTTCGAATGAAGAAGGGTCAAACTTGTGGAGCCCGCTTGCGATCACCGTTATGGGCGGCCTTGCCAGTTCAACGTTCCTGACACTTCTCTTTTTACCCAATATCTACATCATTTTTGAGGACTTAAAGGACTTTATTTATAAAAGAATAAAAAGTGAGAAGTAATAATTTAAAAAATGAAATAGTTAGCTATGCATAGAGAAAGTAAGGAAAAATAAAGCGAAAATAGCCATGTTAGGAGCTAAAAAAGACAAATATTTCTTATTGACTTCATAAATTATATATGATATATATATAGGGTGCCAGGAAAATTTTTAAAGTGCTAGCCTGACACCATTTTTTTCTGCAATTTTTACACACTTTTATAAAGTTTTAAATAAAAGTGACGGGGGATAGATGATAGAGTTTTACAGTCCACGGAAGCGTGTGTGGGTAAAGGCCGTGGCGATCATTCTTACCATGAGTTTTTTGTGGTATGATGTTGCCATGTCCGCCGATCTATTCTATTATTCCGCTGTCGGACGATCGGCGGCGCCTCGACCGATATCTCCCGAAGATCATCCTCTCCCAGAGGATTCCGAAGCCCATGACCCCACTGTTTCCGAAGAATTAGAATACGAAGTTACTAATTACGATCTATTATATTATAAAAGAAGAAAATCTATAGCTGAAAAATTATTACCATCAAAGCATGAAGTAGATCAGCAGAACAGATTTTCGCCGGCCTATCTGCAGGAAGCTCAGATGAAGCACGAAGAGGTCATCCGGCTGAAGCAGGACTCAGAAGACATCATGTGGCTGCTCAAGAAGAACATAGAGCCTCCGCCTGAGGACTGGGAGCTGCAGAAGAAAAAAAGCGGGATGGTTCCGCAGGGTGGGCCTGAGCCGATCAAGTACACCCTCTCCGACTGGGACGGCGAGGGGAATCCCCAACAGATCGACATCTATGATTACGAGCCGGACGGATCGCTTAAATCGATCACCTCGTACGACATTTCGGGGCTCGACGCCGACAGGTGGATCAATGCCGGAAAGGAGATGGAAGGGAAGGACGGAAAGAAATTCTACGGATCGACCATGGATCCCGACATGACCGACCTTGAGGATTACCTGATCTTAAATAAAATGGTCTATTCGGGGTCGAAGGGCGAGGAAATAATCGACCACATATTAGCCGATTATGACGAAGAAGGGAACGCCAATCTCGTTAAGATCTATGACTATAGCAAGATATCAGGGGAAGCTCTTGATGAGGTCAGGGAGTATGATGTCGAAGGGCTCGATATTGACCTGGAGAAAGAAAGGACGACTTGGGATGCGATGTTAACCCAGGACCTCCTGGTGCGGACCACTGTCTACGAGGGCGCAAAAGGAGAAGAGAAGGCCGTCTATGTGTATGACGATTACGCTGTTGACGAGGAAGGGAACAACACCCCGAACCAGATCAGCATTTACGACTATGAAGACGACGACGAGAAGAAGAACCTCGATGAGACGAGGGGCTACGATATTTCCGAGCTCTTCAGGGAAGTGGATTGGGAGGAGACGCTCGCGGACCTTAGGTCGAACGATGAAGATATATTAGCCGATTATAAAGATAAACTGATATCGCGGTCTGAATTCGACGGAAAAGAAGGCGCCGAGAAGATCCAGCAGACGTTCGATTACGACGAAGGGGAGCTTATCGAGCGCAAAGATTTCGAGTACGAAGAATATAGCGCTCAGTACAGCGAGCACAAAAGAAGAAAGCTTCTAACAACGCTCACCTACGATACTGATATCGAATTACTTTCCGAAGAGGGGCGCGAGGAGCGCGGCGCCGGTGAGCTGACCGGCGAGAATATATTTTTGGGTTGGGACGGCCATGAGCTCATCGAGCAGGATTTTGTCTGGCAGGACGGCGAAATCGTGACCCGGCGCGATTACGAATACGATGAGCGGAACACCCTCAAGAACATTTTCGCCTTCGATGTCTGGGGCGATGAGATTACGCTCGAAGAGAAGAAAAATAAATCGGACATGAAATTTGCCGAAGACGGCACCATCGACTTCGAGAACTCAGATTTTACGGGGATCCTTGAAGAGGAATCAGATTTTGAAGGGCGAAAAGGCAAAGAGCTGATCCAGCAGAACTTCTCCTATGTTGATGGTGAGATCGAAGAGCGTAAAGATTACGACTACGAGGGCCGCAGGCTCACCAACATCTACACGTTCGATCTCACCGAAGAAGAAGGGTCGGAGTCGGCGAAGCGACAAATGTCGAAGTTCGCCCGTAACGAAGACGGCACCATCGACTTCGAGAATTCCGAGTTTACGGGGATCCTGGAAGAGGAATCGGTCTTTGACGGCCGCCGCGGGAAAGAACAGATCCAGCAGTCGTTCACCTACGAAGATAACGCGATCACCGAGCGCAAGGACTACGCTTACGAAGGCCGCGCGCTTAAGAACGTCTACACCTTCGATGTCTACGATACCGGTACCGAAGCCGCAAAGCGCGAAATGTCGGACATCGCGTACGCCGAAGACGGCACGATCGACTTCGAGAAGTCATCCTTCTCAGGCGAGCTGGAAGAGGAATCGGTCTTTGACGGCCGCCGCGGGAAAGAACAGATCCAGCAGTCATTCACCTACGAGGACGAAGCGATCACCGAGCGTAAGGACTATGCTTACGAAGGCCGCGCGCTTAAGAACGTCTACACCTTCGATGTC